>NZ_JAOEDV010000024.1:0-59683 GCF_029837545.1 Stenotrophomonas sp. GD04024
GCTGCGGTCGATCCTCGCCACCTTCGCCGGTTTCAACCGACGCTGGCCCGGCGTTGCTGCGCCGCTGTTCCTCGTAGGTGCGGAATGCCTGGTGGATGTGCTTGCGCAACTCGTCGTCGTTCCATGGCTTGGTCAGGAAACGGTAGATCGCGCCGCGGTTGATCGCGTCGGTCACCGTGTTCAGATCGGTGTAGCCGGACAGCACCAGGCGGATCGTATCCGGGTACAGCATCTTCACCCGGCCGAGGAATTCGGTACCGCTCATGTCGCTCATGCGCTGGTCGGACAGGATCACCTGCACGTCGTTGATCGCCAGCAGGTCGAACGCATCGCGCACGTTGCCGGCGGCGAGGATGCGGTAGCCGTCGCGGCGGAACAGCCGAACCAGCGAGCGCAGCACGTTCTCCTCGTCATCCAGCAGCAGCAGGGTGCGGTCGGGACGGGTCTCGGCGAACGCCTCCGGGCGCAGGTAACGGCGGCGCAGGGTCATGCCGGCGGCATCGGCCGACATCGGTTCGCCGAACAGGTAGCCCTGGAACACATCGCAGTCGTTGCGGCGCAGGAAGCCCAGCTGCGCCTGCGACTCGACGCCATTGGCGATCACGGTCATGCCCAGCTGGTGGCCCATGGCGATGATCGCGCGGGCGATGGCGGCCTCGCGGTTGCCGGCCGGCGCGCTCTTGATGAAGCTGCGGTCGATCTTCAGCTTGTCCACCGGGTAGCGCACCAGCGCGCTCAGGCTGGAATCACCGGTGCCGAAGTTGTCCAGGCTCAGGCTGATGCCTTCATTGCGCAGGTTGGCCAGCGTCTCGTGCACGAAATTGACGTTGTTGGTCAGTGCGCTTTCGTTGATCTCCAGCGTCAGCATGTGCGCCGGAACACCGGCGGCCTGCATCAGCGACATCACCTCGGCGAAGAAGTTCGGCCGCAGCAGCTGCAGGGTGGAGACGTTCACCGCGATGGTGAAGTCATCGAAGCCCTGGTCGCGCCACATGCGTGCCTGTTTCAATGCGCCTTCCAGCACCCACGTGCCGATCTGCACGATGATCCCCAGCCGCTCGGCGGTACGCATGAAGCGCTCGGGCACCAGCATGCCCAGCGTGGGCGACTGCCAGCGCAGCAGCGCCTCCATGCCCACCACGTGGCCGTCGCGGGCGCTGACCAGCGGCTGGTAGCGCAGCTTCAGCTCGCCGTTGGGAATCGCATCGACGATCTGCCGCGCGATGATGCTCTCGCTGTGCGCGCTGGGCGGGGTATCCACCGCGTGGATGCGCACCGCGTTGCCGCCTTCGCGCGCGGCCTGGTACAGCGCGTCTTCGGCGTGGTCAAGCAGGCGCGAAGTGCTGCTGGCATGTTCGGGGCACAGGCTCACGCCCAGCTTGCCGGTCATGAACAGCGTGTACGGCAGCACCGACAGCGGCAGCTCCATCTGCTGCCGGATCTCCTCGGCGAAGTCTTCCGGTAGCGGCACGTCGGCGGTGCGCGGTACCGCGATCAGGAATTCGTCGCTGCCGTGGCGCCACAACTTGCCACGCCCGCGCAGGTAGGACTGCAGGCGCTGCGCCACCAGCACCAGGGCCTGGTCGCCCACTTCCGCGCTCATGTTCTCGTTCACCGAGGCGAAGTGGTCGATGTCCACATGCATCAGCATCAGCGCGGTACCGCCCGAAGCCGCGTCGGCGACCATCGCCTGCAGCTCGGGATTGCCGGCGCCAAGGCGGTCGGGTGCATCGTCGATGCTGACCGGGGGCAGGTTGGGATTCCACATAGGCTCAGTATTCCGGTGACTCGACGGCGGCCATGCCGGCCGCCTGGTAGGGGAGGTGGACGTCGACGAGGGTGCCTTCGCCATGCGCGGACTCGATCCGTACATGGCCACCGACACTCTGCGCGCGCTCGCGCATCACGATCAGGCCAAGCCCGCGCGGTCCATCCGGGTCGAAACCTTCGCCGTCATCGCGGATCTGCAGGTGCAGCCCGCGTTGCCCGACGTCACGCAGCTGCAGCTGCACCTGGCTGGCGCGCGCATGGCGCAGCACGTTGGTCAGGCTCTCCTGCGCGATGCGGAAGCAGGCCTGTTCGATGCTGTTGTCCGGGCGATGCGGCAGCGGCTCGATCTCGGCCAGCAGCTCCACCGGTGAGGACCGGAACAGCACGCGTGCCTGCCAGCTCAGCGCGGCCTCCAGCCCCAGTGCGTCCAGCTGCGGCGGGCGCAGCAGGGTGGAGATATCGCGCAGCTTGGCCACGGTGGTGTCGGCCAGGCTGACGATCTGCGCCAGGTCCTCGGCGCGGCGCTGCGGGTCATCTTCGTCCTGCGCCGCATAGGCCGACAGCTTGATCGCGGTGATCGCCTGGCCGATGTCGTCGTGCAGGTCGCGCGAGATCGCGCGGCGCTCGTCCTCCTGCAGCGAGAACAGGCGGCCGGCCATCGCCTGCAGCTCGCGGTTGCTGGTTTCCAGTGCGCTGCGGGTGCGCTCGGAATCGCTGAGGTCGCGCACGATCAACAGCTTGCAGTCGCGGCCGCCATAGCGCACTTCACCCACCGCCAGCCCGGCATGGAAGCTGCGGCCGTCGGCGCGCTGCATCGCCACCACGCTGCTGTGCCCGGGGCCCAGGTGCGGCTGCCCGGCGCGCAGCTGGCTGCGCACCCGCGCCAGGTCACCTGCAGCGACCAGCGCCGACAGCGGCTCGCCCAGCAGGGTGTGGCTGCCATAGCCGAACAGGCTGGCAGCCCACGCATTGGCATACAGCACGTGTTCGTCGGAGAGAATCACCACGCCGTCGGGCAGCACCCGCACCAGCTCGCGGAACTGTTCCTCGCGCTCGCGCAGCAGGCGCCGCGATTGTTCGCGCTCGGTCACGTCCTGCAGGGTGCCCAGCACGCGGCTGCGGCCGGACTCATCAATGCCACTGGCGGCGCGCAGGTGCACCATCAATGCACGGCCGTCCATCGACAGCAGCGGCAGCAGCACGTCCACCTGCACCGGGTCGCCGGAGCACAGCTCGGACAGCAGCTGTTCGGTCTGGGTGGCGGTGGCCGGGTCGGCCGGCACCAGCAGTTCGTCGAAACGGTGCCAGCGGCGCGCCTCGGGCGGGCGGCGGCCGAGCAGGCGATAGACCTGGTTGGAATAGCGGCCCAGGGCCGTGGACGGGTCCAGCTCCCATGCGCCGATGCGGGCCAGCTCGTGCGCCTCTTCCACCCGCGCCAGTGCCTGGTCACGGCGCAGCTGGGCCAGGTCCTCGGCGGTGCGGTCGATGGCGATCAGCAGGCGGGCATTGTGGCCGTCGTAGCTGATCGCATTGGAACGCAGTTCCATCTGGCGCTGACTGCCGTCACGCAGCTGCAACTGCGTGCGCAGGATGCACAATTCTTCCGGCGCCTCGCGGATTGCTTCCAGCTTGGTCTGCAGGGCCTGGTCCTGGCCTGGCGGCCACAGCACATCGATGGTCTGCTCCAGCAATTCGTCGCGTTCCCAGCCGAAGGTCGCGCAGGCGGCGGGGTTGGCATCGAGGATGGCCAGCGTATCCAGGTCGTAGACCAGGATTGGGCCGGGATTGCCCTCGAACATCTGCCGCAGCCGCAGTTCCGACGCCTGCTGCCGGGCATGGGTCTGCAGCACGTGCTCGGCCAGCGGGCGCAACAGCAGGTACAGCAGCCCGGCGCTGGCCAGGGCGAAGAATGCACCCTTCAGGCCCTGCCACAGCGCGGCCTGCTGCGGGTCGGGCACCAGTGCCTGCACCGCGCCGTCGGTCGCGATCATCCAGGCCAGCGCCATCACCAGGTAGCTCAGCACCACCCGCCGCCGGTCGCGGCTCAGCGCCTGCGCCATCCGCGGGTCGGAAACAGGGGCCTTGCCGGTAGGGTCTGCGGGCATGGATGGGAGGGATGAAAGGGGCGCCGGCCATCTTACCGCGCGGGTGTGCCCTGACCACTCAATTATCCGCCGCAGGCGCCGTTAACCACTGCGTGCCCCGCTGACGGGCGTGTCATCCGGAGCAAGATCGCGTGGACCAAGGGATCATCGCCAGCCTGCTGCAGCACCCGCTTGCGTCGGCGCTGGTCATCGTCGACCGTACGGGGCGCCCGTTGGCGGCCAATCCGGCTGCGCGCGAGCATGGCCTGCCGGCCACTGTGGCCGCCTATGCGCCGATGCTGGAAGATCTGCGCCTGATGGCCGCCGATGGCGGCATCGTGGCCTGTACGCTGCCCGGCGGCCCGCGCGGTCACTACGACGGCCACCTGCGCGCCGTGCACGATGGCGCCGGCAACCTGCTGGCGTTCACGCTGAGCGTTCCCGAGCCAACGCCGATCGATGGCGGCGGGCGCTGGGAGCTGGCGCTGGACAGTGCCGGCCACAGCCTGTGGGATTGGGATATTCCCAGTGACCGCGTGGCGCGAACCCCGGCGCTCGGCGATGAGACCGCCACCGAGATGTTGTCACGCGTCCACAGCGAGGACATCGGCCAGGTGCGTGCGGCACTGGACCAGCATCTGCGCGGGCAGAGCGAGCAGTACAGCGCGCAGTTCCGCTTCCGCCAGGCCGATGGCCAGTGGCGCTGGGTCCTGGACCGGGGGCGCGTGGTCGCGCGTACGGCCGATGGCCAGCCGCTGCGCATGGTCGGCACGCATACCGATATCGAGCAGCAGAAGCAGCTGGAATCGCTGCTGCAGGAACAGCAGCTGCACCTGAGCGAGGCGCAGCGCATCGCCAGCATGGGCAGCTGGTCGTTTGATCCGACCACCGGTCATTTCTGGTGGTCGCCGGAACTGCGCTCGCTGCTGGCGCTGGAGCAGGGCGCCGTGCCCGGCCAGCGGCGCTGGCTCAAGCAGTTGCACCCGCGCTCGCGCGGCGCGCTGCGCGCGGCCTGGCGGCGGTTGTGGCGCGATGGTCGCGCCGCCAACCTGGAGCTGGAGCTGACCCGCGGCAACGAGCCCTCGCAGCACCTGCGGCTGTGGATGCAGCCGCTGATGGGCATGGAGGGGCAGCCCAAGCGACTGCTCGGCCAGGTCCAGAACATCACCGAACAGCACCAGACCGATGCGCTGATCCGTTGGCGCACCGAACTGCTGAACCGCGTTTCCGCACTGGGCCGCATCGGCGGCTGCGAGATCGAGGTGCAGACCCGGCACATGCAGTGGACCGAGGAGTGCTACCGCATCCACGGCCTGCGCAAGGAGCCGATCACCCTCGACCAGGCGCTGGCGCTGTACACCGAGGATTCGCGCAGCGCCTTCGAAGCGGCGTTGTTGCGGATCGCCAATGGCGGGCTGCCCGAGCAGCTGGACCTGTGCTTCTACCGCCAGTCCGGCCTGCGGGTATGGGTGCAGGTGCTGGTCGAGCTGGACCGCCGTGATGGGCTGCCGCCGCGCTTCGTGGTGCTGTTCCGTGACATCACCCGCGAGCGCGAAGCCAACGAGCGCATCGAGCTGCTGGCGCATTACGACCTGCTCACCGGCCTTCCAAACCGTGTGCTGCTCGGCGAGCAGACCGCCGAAGCCATCGAGGAAGCGCGCGACCGCGGCACCTCGCTGGCAATGCTGTTCATCGACCTGGACGGCTTCAAGACCATCAACGACAGCTTCGGCCACGCCACCGGCGATGCGCTGCTGAAGGCGGCCGCAACCCGGCTGCACCAGAACCTGCGCAACAACGATCTGTTCGGTCGTTTCAGCGGCGATGAGTTCATCGTCGTACTGCGCGACCTGGCCGAGCCGGAAGACGCCGGCCACGTGGCACGCAAGCTGATCGCCTCGTTGGCCGAGCCGCTGCGCCGGGGCGAGACCACGTTGAAGGTGGGTGCCAGCGTCGGCATTGCGATGCTGGGTGATGCACAGACCGACTTCGATTCGCTGCTGCGCGCGGCCGACGCTGCGATGTACGCGGCCAAGGAAGCCGGGCGCAACACCTACCAGTACTACAGCCAGGACGCACTGGCCCGGATCCAGCGCAAGCTTGAACTGGAGCATGCGCTGCACGGCGCCATCGAACGCGAAGAGTTCAGCCTGGCCTATCAGCCGCTGCTGCACGCGCACCAGGGCGAACCGCCGGCGATCGAGGCGCTGCTGCGCTGGCATCGTCCGGGCATCGGCTATTGCAGCCCGGCCGAGTTCATTCCCATTGCCGAAAAGTGCGGCGAGATCGTGCGCATCGGCGACTGGGTGCTGAACGAAGCCTGCCGGCAGGCGACGGCCTGGGACCACGCTGGCCTGCGTTTCGATCGCATCGCAGTCAATGTATCGGCGGTGCAGCTGCGTGACCGTGGTTTCGCCGAGCGTGTGATCGAGATCTGCCACGCGCACGGCTGGCCGCCACAGCGGCTGGAGCTGGAACTGACCGAGTCGGCGCTGATCCGTGACACCGACATCCTGCGCCACTGCTTCGACGTGCTGGAACGGCACGGCGTGCCCCTGGCCGTGGATGACTTCGGCACCGGCTTCTCCAACCTCAACTACCTCAACCGTTTCCCGGTGGGGCGCCTGAAGATCGACCGAAGTTTCGTGCAGGGCATGCTGCACGATTCGGGTACAGCCGAGGTGACCCAGGCCATCGTGCATCTGGGCCACGCGCTGGGCATGAAGGTGGTGGCCGAAGGCGTGGAAACGCACCAGGAAGAAGACATGCTGCGCCGCCAGGGCTGCGATGAGATCCAGGGCTACCTGTACTCGCGCCCGCTCAGCCCGCGTGACCTGGCGCAGTGGCTGCGCCAGCAGCACCCGTCACCGATGCGCACCGACGCCAGCGGCGAAGTGGTGCTGGTGCGCTGACCGTATCTGGACCGGCTCTGGTGGGTGCCGACCTTCTCTGGTGGGTGCCGACCTTGGTCGGCACTGACGCCTGCACGCGCGATCATCCACGCATCAGAATCCCGCTCTGATAGGTGCCGACCTTGGGCGGCACGGATGCCTGCGCCCGCGAACATCCACACATCAGAATCCCGCTCTGGTGGGTGCCGACCTTGGTCGGCACGGATGCCTGCACGCGCGATCATCCACGCATCAGAATCCCGCTCTGATAGGTGCCGACCTTGGTCGGCACGGATGCCTGCGCCCGCGTTCATCCACGCATGGCGTGGATCTCTATCTCAATGCTTCCCCATCCAGGCCCAGGTCCCACGCCAGGCCCAGCAGCTCGTTGTCCGCACGGGTCGGGGCAGGGCGCGCATCGGCCAGTTGCTGAAGCTCGCGTATCTCCTCGCGGGCGACGTCCTCCAGCTGTTGCAGCTGCTCACGCACGCTCGCGTTGCGCGGGCGCTCGGTGTCGGTGAGGGAGGGCAGGGCGCGGATCAGGGTCATGGTGCGCGTACAGGATGCATCCAACGGCGGGTCACAGGCAAAGGCCCCGGACGAACCGGGGCCTTTCGGGCTGCCGGTGGCGGCAGCGGACATCAGGATCAGAACAGCTCGACGGTACCGGCGCCCATGCTCTGCTGGGCAACCGGCTTGTGCGGCGGGCGCTCCCATTCGCTACGCAGTTCGCGCAGGCGGCTGCCAGTGCGCTGCAGGGCGGTGGCGATCTCTTCGTCGAACACGCCGCCATTGCGGTGCAGCAGCTCCTGCAGGGCCACCGCTTCGCGGTTGATCGCGGTCAGCCGGTCCAGGTGGGTGTGCACGCCGCCCAGCGCCTGGGTGGCGATGTCTTCGAACTGCAGGGCGCGCACGGCCTCGGCCACGCTGCCATCGATCGAACGGGCACACTCGGAGACTTCGCGCATGCCGTCGCCCAGCGAGGCGTTGATCTGAGCGACGTTGTCGAGCATGGCCGCCGCTTCCTGGCGCGCTTCACGGGAGCGGTCCATATCGCGCGAGGCCATGTGCGAGACCGTCTCGCGCACCTTGGCGATGGCGTCCTTGGAGCTGTGCGCCAACTTGCGGATCTGCTCGTTGAACGTGGTCGAGCGCTCGGACAGGTTGCGCACTTCGTCGGCCACCACGGCGAAGCCACGACCGGCTTCACCGGCACGCGCGGCTTCAATGGCGGCGTTCAGGGCCAGCAGGTTGGTCTGGTCAGCAATCGACTTGACGTCTTCCAGCAGCGCGAAGATGCCATCCAGGTGCTGCGCCATCTGGTCGATGTGCTGCACGGTGGTGCTGCTCTGGCCGCTGACCTGCTCCAGCGCCTCCACCAGCTGCTCCATGCGATGGCTGGCGTGCTGGGCAAAGCGGGCAACGTCGAGACCGGCGCTGCCTTCATCACCGGCGCGGTCAACGATGCGCGACAGGGCCTGGCTCTGCTGGCGCGACTTGCGGTTCATCGCATCGAAGCTGCCGCCCAGGCTGGAAACGGCCTGGCGGATCAGGTCACGGGCACGTTCCACTTCGCCGCGCGAACCGTCGATCTCGTTGCCGACGAAGTTGCGCAGTTCGGTCAGCAGCTGGTCCTGCTCACGCAGCACACGGGCATGTTCCGGGGAACGGTGCGCCTGGGCGCGGGTGGTCCACCACGCAAAGCCAAGCCAGCTCAGCGTCATCGTGGTCAGGATCGCCCAGCGCAGGGCGGCCGGCCATTCGAAACCGATGGCGAAGGGGAGCAGCAGGGTCAGAGCCAGGGGGGCGGCCAGACGGATGAAAATGCGTGAGTACATGGACGTTCTCGGGAGGTGCACGGAGGATGTATCGGCCGTACCCCCTTTCTCTTTAACGTCGATGTGCCTTGAAGTGCATTCTGAATGCGCCGGTTTTCCGGCGCTTGGCGCGTCGTTGCGTGGTGCGCTCGCCGGGCGATGCCCGGCGATTGTGGGTGAAGATCAGGCCAGCTGACGGTCCACGGCCTCGATCATCGCCTTGCGGCTGAACAGGAAGTCCCAGTAGCTGCCGCCCAGCTGCCGCCACAGTACCGCCGAGCGCACCGCGGCCAGCAGCAGGGCGCGGATCTCGGCGACCACGCCGGCCTGGCCCAGGTAGTGCGGGTTGCCCTGCACCATCACTCGCGGTTTCAGGTGGCTGATGGTGTCGGCATACAGGCCGCCCAGGTTGGCCAGCACGTCCGGGTGGCCGCTGTCACCCAGTTCGCTGGCCTGTCGCTGGGCGCGCTCGATGCCCGAGGCGACCTTGTTCACGGTCGCCCCGTCCTGCACGAAGCGCCGCTCCAGCTGCAGCACCGACAGCGCCAGCTTGGGCAGGATCGGGTCCTGGCCCTGGCTGCGGAAGTAGTTGTGCAGCAGGCGCAGGCCCGCCTTCAGCGCGTCGCGGTCACCGAACACCTCCTGCGGCGAGGACGCGTCGACGCGGAACACGCTGTCCACGGCAGTGCGCACGGCAGCGGCGTCGGAATGGCCGGTATCGGCGATGCGGCGTACCTGCTGCAGGGCCTGGGCAATGCCGGCCAAGGCCAGGACGCGGTCGTCGACGGTGAAACTCATGCAGCGATTACCTCAAAAGGAGAAGGGGTGGTGCGCAGGCGCTGTTCCAGCGGCGCATCGGTGGCGGCGATCACCGCGCCACCCAGGCACACATCACCGTCATACAGCACCAGCGACTGGCCGGGGGTGACGGCGCGTTGCGGGCGGGCGAAGCTGACCAGCACGCTGCCATCGTCCAGCACTTCGACCGTACACGGCTCGTCGGGTTGGCGGTAGCGGGTCTGTGCGGCGCATTCGAAGCGCCGCGCCGGCGGCGAGCCGGCAATCCAGTGCGCGGTCTCCGAGCGCAGGCGGTCAGACAACATCCAGCGGCTTTCGCGGTCCTGGTCCACGTACAGCACGTTGCTGGCCACGTCCTTGCCGACCACGTACCACGGCGCGGCCGGACGGCCGCGTACGCCGCCGATGTTCAGGCCTTCGCGCTGGCCCAGGGTGAAATAGAACACGCCCGGATGCTCGGCGATCACGCTGCCGTCGGCCGGGTCGAGGATCTGGCCCGGCTTGGCCGGCAGGTAACGGCCAAGGAACTCGCGGAAGTCGCGCTCGCCGATGAAGCAGATGCCGGTGGAGTCCTTCTTGGCGTGGGTCGGCAGGCCGACGTCGCGCGCGATCCGGCGCAGGTCGCTCTTTTCAAGATCGCCGATCGGGAACAGCGTCGCCGCCAGCTGCTGCTGGCCGAGCTGGTGCAGGAAGTAGCTCTGGTCCTTGGAGCGGTCGGCGCCGCGCAGTAGCAGCCACTGGCCGCCGCGCTGGGTCACCCGCGCGTAGTGGCCGGTGGCGATGCGCTCGGCACCCAGTTCGCGGGCCGCGTCCAGGAAGTGCTTGAACTTCACCTCGCGGTTGCACAGCACATCCGGGTTTGGTGTGCGGCCGGCAGCGTACTCGGCCAGGAAGTGCTCGAACACGCCCTGCCAGTACTCGCTGGAGAAATCGCGGAAGTGGAACGGAATGCCGAGCAGGCCGCAGACCGCCACCGCATCGCGGCGGTCATCTTCGGCGCGGCAGTCGCCACTGCCGTCATCGGCCCAGTTCTGCATGAACAGGCCGGCTACGGCTTCGCCCTGCTGTACCAGGCGCCAGGCGGCAACCGAGGAATCGACGCCACCGGAGACGCCCACCATCACCCGCGGAGTGCTCATGCGACCTCCCTGACCAGCGAAAGGGGATGGCGCTGGCCACCCAGGAAATCAGCCACCACCTGCCAGACCAGCGGGCTGCGCAGGCGTTCGCCAGCGGACTGCAGCTCGGCCGGGGTCAGCCACAGCGCGCGGTCGATGCCGGTGTCCAGCGGCTGCACCGGGTCATGTGAGAGCGGGCGTGCCGCATAGCAGAAGCGCAGGAAGGTGGTGCCGTCGCCGGCGGTCCACTGGTAGCAGCCGATGAAGTGGGTCAGCTGCACCGTCCAGCCGGTTTCCTCGCGGGTCTCGCGCAGGGCCGCCTCGGCCAGGCTTTCGCCCGGCTCGAGGTGGCCGGCCGGCTGGTTCAGCACCTGCCGGCCCTCGATGGTCTCTTCGACCAGCAGCAGGCGGCCGCCGTCGACCACGACGGTGGCGACGGTGGCGTGCGGTGCCCAGCGCGGGTCCGGCGTGGTGTTCACATCAGAATTCGTCCTTCTTGGTCAGTTCCAGCTCCATCGCATCGGCGGTGCGGATGGCCGCATCGATGGCGTCGCTGAGCTGGTCGGCGCTGGCATCGGCGTCGATCTTCACCACGAACATGGCGGTGGTGTCCTGCTTCACCCAGCCACCCATCTTGGCATCCTGCGAATCCTCCAGCAGGCGGTTGGCCACGGCCACCGGGAACTGCTTGGTCTTGGCGATGTAGGCCGGCGACCAGATCTCGCGGATGTTGTGGGTACCGAAATCTTCCACCGACGAACGCACATAGACCATCTGCGTGCGGTCACCCTCGACGTCGAAGACCATGCGGTAATCGCCGTCCTCGTCCACCTCATAGGTGTAACCCAGCTTGTCCAGGTGGCGGGCCACGGCCTTGTCGGCCTCGGTCGCGGCGGCGGCAGAGCCGGCGGCGACCAGGCCGATCAGCAGGGCAGGCAGAAGGGTCCTTTTCATGAAGATCCTGTGAAGCAGATTTGAAAGAAGCTGCAATTGTGACGGTGGGCGTCCGTGTCGTCCAATCCGCGGCAGGCCGACGCAGGCCGGGCGCAACCTCTATAATGGATGGATGCCCCATGAGTCTTCCCCCGATTCCCATCACGAGCACGGCGTTGCCGTGGAGCCCGCGCGCCCGGAAGTGGCGCCGCCGCCGTTCTACCAGGTGATGCTGCTCAACGACGACTACACCCCGATGGATTTCGTGGTGGACGTGCTGCAGCAGTTCTTCAGCATGGACCTGGACAAGGCCACGCAGGTGATGCTGCACGTGCATACGCGTGGCCGTGGTGTATGCGGGGTGTTCACCCGCGAAGTGGCCGAGACCAAGGTCGCCCAGGTCAACGAGTACTCGCGGATGAACCAGCATCCGTTGCTGTGCACGATGGAAAAAGCCTGACCGGCTGCTGATTCTCGTCCGGGCACATTGATTCCGGACCCGTTGTGCCCACCAAGGTGGGCACCTACCAGGGCGCAGGCCTGTATCGATCCCGGACGGGGCGTGCCCACCAAGGTGGGCACCTGCCAGGGCACAGGCCTGTATCGATCCCGGACGGGGTGTGCCCACCCGGGTGGGCACCTGCCAAGTGCGGATCACCCCGCCGCCAGCGCCTCCAGCGCCATCCGCGCCACTGCCCCGTCCACGTCCGCGAGGTCACCGTCATCGCGGAACCACACCGCCGACAGCCCCACGCTGGCTGCGATCCAGCGCAGCAGGCGCGCCCGTTCCAGGCCGGCCAGCGTGCTCACCTGTTCCAGCCGGGCGGCAAACCGCTCCGGGCGCGTGGCCACATGGATACCCGGGCCGCACAGGTCCGGGTTGCTGAACAGTGTCGTGTAATCAAAGGCACGGTCGCCCAACAGCCGCTTCGGGTCGATCGCCAGCCAGCCGCGCGGGCCGAAATCCAGCACGTTGTCGTGGTGCAGGTCACCGTGCAGGGGCCGGATCTCCTGTTCGTCCTGCAGCAGCTCCTCCGCCATTGACCTGCACTGTTCCAATAATGGCGGTAGCGCAGCCCTTGGCTGCAGCAGGTCGGCGAACCATGTACGCAGGCAGACCAGTTCCGCTGGCGGTGCGCTCCGTGGCCGGTGCAGCTGCTGCAGGACCTGGCACAGGATCGTGGTGCAGGCGTCATCGTTGCCGTCGATCGAGCGTTGCCGCAGCGAGTCGCCGCGTGCGCGTTCGATCAGGATCGCCGGCCCGTCGTGGGCCAGCAGGCGGGCGGCGCCGTCACCGTCCCACCAGCGCAGCAGGCGATGGCTGTTCTGCTCCTCGGTTTCGCTGCTGACCTTCAGCATCGCCGGCTCGCCGGCGGCGGTCAGTACCGGCCAGAGCAGGGCATGGGGCGTTTTGATGGATGCGCCATCACGCCGCAATCGCCAGCGGCTCAGGTAGGGTTCGCTCATGCTGGGCGGGCTGTCCTGGAGTGAATGAAGATCAAGCAATCTCTACTGCTAACGCCATCTGAACGCAGCAATCCGCTAGGGTGATGGAAAACGCGTAGTCAGGCCGCATATTGTCCCCATCTGCCGCCGGAGTAATCCATGTTCAGCAAAGACCTCGAACACACCATCGGCCAGTGCTACAAGCGCGCCCGTGAGGCCCGGCATGAGTTCATGACGGTCGAACACCTGCTGTTGGCACTGCTCGACAACCCGTCCGCCCAGGCCGTTCTGAAGGCCTGTGGGGCCGACGCCGAACGCCTGCGCCAGGAACTGGAGCAGGCCATCGAGGCCTCTGTGTCGCGCCTGGCCGAAGATGACGGCCGCGACACCCAGCCGACCCTCGGCTTCCAGCGCGTGCTGCAGCGGGCCGTGTACCACGTGCAGTCCTCGGGCAAGAAGGAGGTCACCGGCGCCAACGTGCTGGTCGCCATCTTCGGCGAAAAGGACTCCCACGCCGTCTATTACCTCAACCAGCAGGACGTTACCCGGCTGGACGTGGTCAATTACCTGTCCCACGGCATCGCCAAGCTGGGTGAGGAGGGCGAGCAGCCGTCCTCGTCCTCCGAGGGCGAGGGCCGCATCGAGGGCGGGGACGGCGAGCCGAAGGGCGACGCCCTGACCGAATTCGCCAGCAACCTCAACGAACAGGCCCGGGCCGGTCGCATCGACCCGCTGGTCGGCCGTGCCGACGAGATCGAGCGCACCATCCAGGTGCTGTGCCGCCGCCGCAAGAACAATCCGCTGTACGTGGGTGAGGCCGGCGTGGGCAAGACCGCGATTGCCGAGGGCCTGGCCCGCCGCATCGTCGAGGGTTCGGTGCCCGACGTGCTGGCCGATGCCGTGATCTACTCGCTCGACCTGGGCGCGCTGGTGGCCGGCACCAAGTACCGGGGCGACTTCGAAAAGCGCCTGAAGAGCGTGCTGACCGCGCTGAAGAAGGTGCCCAATGCGGTGCTGTTCATCGACGAGATCCACACCATCATCGGTGCCGGTTCGGCCTCGGGCGGCACCATGGATGCGTCCAACCTGATCAAGCCGGCGCTGGCCTCGGGTGAGCTGCGCTGCATCGGCTCGACCACCTTCCAGGAGTACCGTGGCATCTTCGAGAAGGATCGGGCGCTGGCCCGGCGCTTCCAGAAGATCGATATCGTCGAGCCGACCGTCGGCGAGACCTACGAGATCCTGCAGGGGCTGAAGTCCAAGTACGAGCTGCACCACGGCGTGACCTATTCCGACGAGGCATTGCAGGCTGCCGTGGACCTGTCGGTGAAGCACATCGGCGACCGCCTGCTGCCTGACAAGGCCATCGACGTGATCGACGAGGCCGGCGCCCGCCAGCGCCTGCTGCCGGAAGGCGAGCGCAAGGAGCTGATCGACGTCGAGGAAGTCGAGGCGATCGTCGCCAAGATGGCGCGCATCCCGACCAAGCAGGTCAGTGCCACCGACAAGGATGTGCTGCAGCACCTGGAGCGCAACCTGAAGATGGTGATCTTCGGTCAGGATCCGGCCATCGAGACGCTGTCTTCGGCGATCAAGCTGGCCCGCTCGGGCCTGGGCAACCCGGAAAAGCCGATCGGCAACTTCCTGTTCGCCGGCCCGACCGGTGTCGGCAAGACCGAGGTGACCAAGCAGCTGGCGCTGCAGCTGGGCATCGAGCTGGTCCGCTTCGACATGTCCGAGTACATGGAGCCGCATTCGATCAGCCGCCTGATCGGTGCGCCCCCGGGCTACGTCGGCTTCGACCAGGGTGGCCTGCTGACCGAAAAGATCGTCAAGACGCCGCACTGCGTGCTGCTGCTGGACGAAATCGAGAAGGCGCACCCGGACATCTTCAACATCCTGCTGCAGGTGATGGACCGCGGCGTGCTGACCGATACCAACGGTCGCGAGGCCAACTTCAAGAACGTGGTGCTGGTGATGACCACCAATGCCGGCGCGGCGCAGGCCTCGCGGCGTTCGATCGGTTTCACCAAGCAGGACCATGCCACCGACGCGATGGAGACCATTCGCCGCGCCTTCACCCCGGAATTCCGCAACCGCCTCGACGCGGTAGTGCAGTTCCAGGCACTGGGCTTCGAGCACATCCTGCGCGTGGTCGACAAGTTCCTGATCGAGCTGGAGATGTTGCTGCAGGACAAGCACGTCAGCCTGTCGGCTACCCCGACCGCGCGCGACTGGCTGGCCCACCACGGCTTCGACCCGCTGATGGGTGCCCGTCCGATGGCCCGCGTGATCCAGGACAAGATCAAGCGTCCGCTGGCCGACGAACTGCTGTTCGGCAAGCTGGTGAACGGTGGCAAGGTCAGCATCGACGTCCGTGACGACGAGCTGGTGGTCGAAACCCAGGCCGAACCGGAGCGTCTGTTGCCGGTGACGGTGGAGTAAAGCCGGCGCCGGGCGCAACCCGGCAACAAGCAGGGGCAAGGGCGGCTTCGGCCGCCCTTGTCGTGCCTGCGGTCAGCGGCTGCGACGGCGCACTTCGCGCTTGAACTGCACGGCATCGATCGGTTCGATGCGCGACACGTCGCAGGTGGCATTGCCGGTGTCGAGCTGGCTGCGGCCTTCACCGCACAACTGATCCGCCTCCTTCCTGCCGTCGGTCCTGAAGCCGAGGCGGGTGGCCAGCACGGCCGAAGGACAGCTGCTGCGGAAGTGCACGATGTAGTGGTCGTCGCCGGTGCGCAGCAACACGTTCTTGTCTGCGCCGGCGCGCACGATCTGCTGCTCGCCGGCCAGCGGTACGCATTGGGTGGGGGTGGTGTCGGCGGCCTGGGCGGTCGGCGCCAGCAGGCCGGTCACGGCCAGGGCGAGGGCGGTGAGCAGGGAGGGCATCTTCATGGCGGTGCGAGGGGGTAGCGATCCGGACTGGACCGGATTGCAGATTGCCGTCGCCGTTGCACATGCGAATCTGCCGCAAGCGGGGCTGACCGACGTCACGGTGAGTTCGGTCACGATGACCTTCGGCAGGGCCGGATTGCAGGCATGACAAAAGGCCAGCAACCAGGGCTGGCCTTGTCGGAGTGGCGCCAGGCGCCGACCGCTTACTTCATGCGGTAGGTGATACGACCCTTGGTCAGGTCGTAGGGGGTCATTTCAACCTTGACCCGGTCACCGGTAAGGATGCGGATGTAGTTCTTGCGCATGCGGCCGGAAATGTGGGCAATGATTTCGTGCCCATTTTCCAGACGAACGCGGAAAGTGGTGTTCGGCAGCGTCTCGCTGACGGTGCCCTCGAACTCGATGGAATCGTCTTTCGACATGTAGTCCTGTGCGGTTCAGAAAACGGCCACGCTGGGCCTAAGGCGCGGTATTTTACGCGTGACCGGGCCAGCTTGCAAAGTTTGTGTTAACCCCCGGCCAAATCCCGTGCCGGCAGCCGTCCGACCGCCCTGGTCCACGGGCCTTCGCGCCCGTTGCCGCGCACGGCCTGTCGCACATGCGCCAGGAATTCGGCGCGCGGCAGGTGCTCGGCCCCCATCCGCAGCAGATGCGGATTCTCCACCTGCGCATCGATCAGCGCCCAGCCCCAGCCGCGCAGGGTGGCCGCCAGCGCCGCCAGTGCGATCTTGGAGCCGCCGCTGGCGCCGCTGAACATGCTCTCGCCGAAAAACATCGACCCGATCGCCACCCCGTAGATACCCCCGACCAGGGTCTGCCGGTCCCAGACCTCGAAGGAGTGGGCGAAACCGAGGTCGTGCAGCTGGCTGTAGGCCTCGATCATCGCCGGGCTGATCCAGGTGCCATCCTGGCCCGGGCGGGGCGCGGCGGCACAGTCCTGCATCACCCGGCTGAAGGCCGTGTCGGCGGTGACTTCCCACGTGCTGCCGCGCAGCTGGCGACGGAAGCGGCTGGACAGGTGCACACCCTCGGTGCGAAACACCATGCGCGGGTCCGGCGACCACCACAGGATCGGCTCGCCCTCGCTGAACCATGGAAAGATGCCGCCGGCATAGGCGTTCAGCAGTCGTACCGGGTGCAGGTCGCCGCCTACCGCGAGCAGGCCATCGGGCTGGCGCAGCGCGGTCTCGGCCGGCGGGAAGGGGGCGTCCGGCGCATCGGCCAGGCGCCAGGGCAGCTGGCGGGTCATGCAGGCAATTGTATTCGCGGTAGGCATGCGCGATGTCTGGCACCATCATCTTCCCGCGGCAAGGAGCCTATGCATGAGCGACCCGATCAGCGCCGTTCTCGATGTGCACGACAGCCCGCGCACACGCAACGACAGCCTGGGCATGCTGCTGTCGCTGGCTGCTGAGCAGCCGCGCCAGCTGGGCGAGCTGATGCTGCAGGCCCTGGCGCGGCGCTCGCCGGGCTCGGCCTTCCTCGACATGGCACTGGACCTGATGCCGGATGAGGTGGTGCCCGCGGTTGCCGTCGACGCCTGGCGGCGCTATCGCGACGGCGAGCGCGGCGAACTGCTGGCCAACGTGATCGAGTTTGCCAGCTACCAAGCGCCGAGGGTGCTGCAGGACGATTGGGATGCGCTGCTGGCCTTGACCATCGAAGATGAGGTGCAACTGGCCTCGCAGCTGTGGCGGGCGCTGCCGCCCGCGGTGGCTGCGGGCTGGGCGCAGGTCCTGGCCGAGGCCGATGATGATCGCGAAATGCCGCGGGCGCGGGCGCTGTTGTTGGCTGCGCAGCCCGCGACCTATGCCGCTGCGCGCGGCTATCTGGCCGGCTGGGGGCAGCTGGACGCCGAGGCCTGGGCACATTGGGCCGGCGTTGCCGACGGGCCGCATCCGCGGCGCCTGCATGGAGAGCGGCCGCTGCACATCCGTTTCGGCGGTGCGCAGCATCGCGCCCAGCTGGCCGACGAGCCGGGCTGGCGCAAGCGCATCTGGCGCCTGCACCCCACCTGGAGCGGCGGGCAGGTTCATCACGCCGGTCATATGGGTGGGCGGCTGGAGGCGCTGTGCGGGAGCTGCCATGCACCACTGCAGCGCCTGCTGCAGACCGACGCCGCCGTGCTGCAGCCGGACGCGGAAGGGGAGATCACACTGGGCGTCTGCCTGGACTGCTGTGGCTGGGAGGAGCCGCCGGTGCGCTTCTATCGCCACGATGGCGCGGGCTGGCCCAGCTGCCATCCCCGCCAGCACCGCGACGTGCCGAACACGCCCACCGACAGCGGCGATCTGATGCCGGCCGATGTGGGACTGGCACTCCTGGACAGCGCGCGCTGGCAGCAGCAGGACTGGGGCCAGTCCAATCATCGGCAGAATCTCTCGCGCGTGGGTGGCGCGCCCAGCTGGGTGCAGAGTGCCTGGTACCCGGCGTGCATCGATTGTGGCCAGGACATGCCGTTCGTGATGCAGCTGGATTCGACATTGCCGACCACGGGTGAGAGCACGCTGCTGTGGGGCAGCGGTGGCATGCTCTACACGTTCTGGTGCGCGAAGTGCCGGGTGAGCGGGCACTTCTGGCAGTGCACCTGAGCGCAGCATTCCCGCCAGCGCTTTGGCGGGTGGCAACCGTAGGCCTATTGATCTGGTAGGTGCCAACCTTGGTTGGCACGCTTTTCGGCATCGCCCAAGTCGAGCAAGCTCGACTCTACGGATGCGTGCGGCTGTCGCTATTGCTCTGGTGGGTGTCAACCTTGGTTGGCACGCTCGCGGAACGGCCCATGCCCCTGCAGTTCCTGCTGGTAACGCCGCACATCGCGACGCTCCTGTCGGCACCAGTCCTGCAGCGCATTGGCGAACTCCGCATCGGCCACCCAGTGCCGGCTGCGCACCCGCGTCGGCAGGAAGCCCCGCGCCAGTTTGTGCTCGCCCTGTGCGCCGGGCTCGAAACGCGCCAGCCCCTCGCGCAGGCAATACTCGATGCCTTGGTAGTAGCAGGCCTCGAAGTGCAGGCCGGGCAGGGTGGCGCCACCCCAGTAGCGGCCAAAGAGCGTGTCACCCCCGCGCAGGCACAGTGCGCCGGCAATCGGTTCGCCGTCCTGCTCGGCCAGGAACAACACCAGCCCGCGGCCAAGCGTAATGGCCAGATGGCGCAGGAAGGCTTCCGTCAGTGCCGGCGCATTTCCGTACTCCATGAAGGTCTGCAGGTAGAAGCGGTACATCGACTGCAGATCGGCGCGGCTGGCCTCGTCGCCGTGCACCACGCGGAAGGTGATGCCCTGGCGGGCGACCTTGGCGCGCTCCTGGCGGATGTTCTTGCGGTGCTTGTGGTCCATCGCGCCGAGGAACTGGTCGAATGTCGACCAGTCACCCGGGTTATGCCACTGGAACTGCACGTCTTCGCGCAGCAGCCAGTCGTCGCCGAACAATGCCTCGTCGCCAGCGCTGTGAAAGTTGATGTGGGCCGACGATACGTCCAGCGCGGGCAGTGCCTCGCGCAACGCCAACAGCAGCGCGGCGCGGCCTGAATCGTGACAGGCCAACAGCCGCGGCCCGGTGACCGGCGAGTACGGCACCGCACCCAGCCACTTCGGGTAGTAGTCGCGACCATGCCGGGCATAGGCGTTGGCCCAGGCGTGGTCGAACACGAATTCACCGTGCGAGTTGGTCTTCAGGTAGCCCGGAATGGCGCCGACCAGGGTGTCGCCTTCCCACAGGGTGAAGTGCTGCGGCTGCCAGCCCCAGTCCTCGCGCAGGCAGCCGTGTTCTTCCAGTCCGGACAGGAACGCGTGGCTGACGAAGGGGTTGTGGCCTTCGTGCAGGGCATCCCAGTCGGTTGCGGAAACGGACTGCAGGGAATCGAGGAAGCGGGGGGAAGGCATGAGGGAAGGATAGGGCAGATGAAACAGAAAGGCCGACGCACTGGCGTCGGCCTTTTGCCTGAGTCGAGCCTGGCTCGACGCTACAGAAGCGGGTTCGCCCCTCAGCTGGCCTTGCCCTGTGTGTCCAGGTAGCGCTCGGCATCCAGTGCGGCCATGCAGCCGAAGCCGGCCGAAGTGATTGCCTGGCGGTAGTGCTGGTCGGCCACGTCGCCGGCCGCGAACACGCCTTCCACCGAGGTCTGGGTGGCGTTGCCGCCCAGGCCCGAACGGATTTCCAGGTAGCCGTTGTTCATCGCCAGCTGGCCGTCGAACAGGGTGGTGTTCGGATGGTGGCCGATGGCCACGAAGAAGCCGTGGGCGTCGATGTCGCGGGTGCTGCCGTCCAGGGTGGACTTCACGCGCACGCCGGTCACGCCGGCATCGTTGCCCAGCACTTCCTCCACCTGGTGGTGCCAGACGGTCTCGATCTTGCCCTCGGCCACCTTCTTGAACAGCTTGTCCTGCATGATCTTTTCCGCCTTCAGGGTGTCGCGGCGGTGGACCAGGTAGACCTTGCGGGCGATGTTGGACAGGTACAGCGCCTCTTCCACGGCGGTATTGCCGCCGCCGACCACGACCACGTCCTGGTCGCGGTAGAAGAAACCGTCACAGGTGGCGCAGGCGGACACGCCGCGGCCCTTGAATTCGTCCTCGGTCGGGATGCCCAGGTACTTGGCGGTGGCGCCGGTGGCGATGATCAGGGCATCGCAGGTGTACTCGTGGCTGTCGCCGATCAGCTTGAACGGGCGCTGCGACACGTCGGCGGTATGGATGTGGTCGAAGATGACCTCGGTCTCGAAGCGCTCGGCATGGGCCTGCATGCGTGCCATCAGGTCCGGGCCCATCAGGCCGTGGGCGTCACCCGGCCAGTTGTCCACCTCGGTGGTGGTCATCAGCTGGCCGCCCTGCTGCAGGCCGGTGATGACGACCGGCTTCAGGTTGGCACGGGCGGCGTAGACGGCGGCGGTCCAGCCGGCCGGGCCGGAACCGAGGATGACGAGGCGCTGGTGGCGGGAGGGCAGGCTGGTGCTCATGTAGACTCGCGAAAAGGTAGATGGGACAAGGCGCTGGCGATGTTTGCGCAGCATCCGTGGCTGGTCATAGAGTGGCGGCTGGGGCAGGGCGATTCAAGCCGATGAACAGAACGCCGTCATCCAGCGGTGGTTGCGGCGCCCCGGATGCCCCGTGAAACGTCGCATAACTGAAAACTGACGCCGTCTCATTTATTATCAATCACTAACAGCGCATTCCAAAGGTATGGTCTAAGGTGGCGAAGCAGGTCCCCGAACGCTCCAAGTCCGACGACAGCAAGGCGTCACGTCGCACGGCCGCGGCGGCGACGACCGACAATCCACGCCGCCAACGCCTCTGGCGCGACCTTGGCCTGATCGCCATCGCGCCAGCCCTGCTGTACCTGGCGGCCAGTCTGTTCACCTATTCAGCCACCGATCCGGGCTGGTCGCATACCGGCAGCGTGGTTGCGCCGGTACACAACCTGGGCGGCCGCGCCGGGGCCTGGATCGCCGACGTGCTGCTGCAGCTGTTCGGCTACGTCGCCTTCCTGCTGCCGGTGGTGCTGGGCGCACTGGCGTGGATAGCCATGTTCGGCCTCAAGCGCGAGAGCAAGGGCGAAAACGACCTGGACCCGGCGCTGCGCCTGGTCGGGCTGGTCGGCTTCCTGATCGCCGGCACCGGCTTCCTGCATGTACGCCTGTTCAGTGGCGATGTCTCCAGCGCCGGCGGCATCCTCGGCAAGCTGGTCGGCAATTCGCTCACGGTGGGCTTCGGTGCGCTGGGTGCGAACCTGTTCGTGCTGGTGCTGCTGCTGGCCTCGATCACCCTGGCCACCGGGCTTTCCTGGTTCACGGTGATGGAGAAGATCGGACGCGGCGTGATGTCGCTGGCACCGTTGCTGGCGCGCAAGAAGGAAGAAGTCACCGAGTGGCAGCAGACCCGGGTGATGCGCGAGGAGCGCCAGGAGGTGCGCAAGGCCGATGCCGAGGTGCGCGCCAAGCGCGAGCCGGTGAAGATCGAACCGCGCCCGGAGCCGGTGATCGAGAAGAGTGACCGGGCCAAGCGCGACACGCAGATCCCGATGTTCCGTGGCGTCAATGGCGATGGCTCGGACCTGCCGCCGCTGGCGTTGCTGGACGATCCCAAGCCGCAGCCGGTGGGCTACGACAAGGAAACCCTGGACGCGCTGTCGCGGCAGATCGAGTTCAAGCTGAAGGATTTCCGCATCGACGCCCAGGTGGTCGGTGCCAATCCCGGCCCGGTCATCACCCGCTTCGAGATCGAGCCGGCGCCGGGCATCAAGGTCAGCCAGATCAGTTCGCTGGACAAGGACATCGCGCGCGGCCTGTCGGTGAAATCGGTGCGCGTGGTCGACGTGATTCCGGGCAAGTCGGTGATCGGCCTGGAAATCCCCAACGTCACCCGCGAGATGATCTACCTGTCCGAGCTGTTGCGCTCCAAGGAGTACGACAAGTCGGCCAGCGTGCTGACCCTGGCGCTGGGCAAGGACATCGCCGGCCGCTCCACCGTGGCCGACCTGGCGCGCATGCCGCACCTGCTGGTGGCCGGTACCACCGGTTCGGGCAAGTCGGTGGCGGTCAACGCGATGGTGCTGAGCCTGCTGTTCAAGGCCTCGCCGAAAGACCTGCGGATGCTGATGATCGACCCCAAGATGCTCGAACTGAGCGTCTACCAGGGCATCCCGCACCTGCTGGCGCCGGTGGTCACCGACATGAAGGAGGCCGCCAACGGCCTGCGCTGGTGCGTGGCCGAGATGGAGCGCCGCTACAAGCTGATGAGCGCGGTGGGCGTGCGCAACCTGGCCGGCTTCAACAAGAAGGTGAAGGAAGCGCAGGACGCCGGCCAGCCGTTGATGGACCCGCTGTTCAAGCCGAACCCGGAACTGGGCGAGGCGCCGCGCCCGCTGGAGACGCTGCCGTTCATCGTCATCTTCATCGACGAATTCGCCGACATGATGATGATCGTCGGCAAGAAGGTGGAAGAGCTGATCGCGCGCCTGGCACAGAAGGCGCGTGCGGCCGGCATCCACCTGATCCTGGCCACGCAGCGCCCGTCGGTGGACGTGATCACCGGCCTGATCAAGGCCAACATCCCGACCCGCATCGCCTTCCAGGTCAGCTCCAAGATCGACTCGCGCACCATCCTCGACCAGTCCGGTGCGGAAACCCTGCTGGGCCACGGCGACATGCTTTACCTGCCGCCGGGCACCGCCATGCCCGAGCGCGTGCACGGCGCGTTCGTCTCCGACGAGGAAGTGCACCGCGTGGTCGAACACCTCAAGGCGATGGGCCCGGCCGACTATGTCGACGGCGTGCTGGACGAAGTGCAGACGATGGGTGACGGCGTGGTCGTTGGCGCCACCGGCCTGCCCGAGAACAGCTCCGCCGGCGATGAGTCCGACCCGTTGTATGACGAAGCGCTGCGGGTGGTCACCGAGACCCGCCGCGCCTCGATTTCCGGCGTGCAGCGCCGGCTGAAGATCGGCTACAACCGTGCAGCACGACTGATTGAGGCCATGGAAGCGGCCGGCGTGGTCAGTGCGCCTGAACACAATGGCGACCGCACGGTGCTGGCACCGCCGCCGCCGAAGTAAGACCCGACGTATCCCCCACGACGTCCAAGGAACCGACGCATGCTTCACCCCGTACCCAGCGCGCTGGCACTGGCGCTGGCAGCCTTCCTGGCTGCCAGCCCGGCACTGGCAGACACCGCCACCTCCGCGCCCGCTACGGCGCCGCCTTCCACCAGCGGCGACACCGAAGCCAGCAACAATTTCAGCATTGTCCGTTACCGCGCCGACTACCAGGTGCGGCCCGATGCGGGCAATGTGCAGACCGAAACCTACGAAGTCCTGCTCAAGACCAAGGCCTCCGTCGAGCAGTTCAGCCAGGTGCGGCTGAGCTACAGCGAGAAGATGGAGACGCTGGAAGTGCTCGGCGCCTACACCATCACCGCCGACGGCCAGCGCCGCGACGTGCCGGCCGATCGCATCTACACCCAGGAAAGCTACTCCAGCGCCTCGGCGGCGATGTACGCCGACCGCAAGGTGCGGGTGATCGTGTTCCCGAACCTGGCCCCGGGCACGCGCCTGTACTACCAGGTGCGCCGGACCCAGACGACCCCGTACTTCCCGGGCTATTTCGGCCTGTGGGAAACCTTCAACGTGTTCACCGAATACGAGGACGCCGAAGTCACCCTCAGTGCGCCGGCCAACCTGCCGATGTTCGTCGACAGCCGTGGCGTGCAGGGCAGTGATCGCCCGACGGTGAAGAACGGCCAGGCGCAGTGGCGCTGGCGCTACCAGCGCCGCGAGGCGATGCCGGCGCAGAACTGGTCGGCGGCAGGTTGGGAGTTCGGCCCGAACATCATGGCCAGCACGTACCGTGACTGGTCGCAGATGGGGCGCGCCTACCAGCTCAAGGCGGGCCCGGCGGCGCAGGTCACCCCGGAGCTGCAGGCACTGGCCGACCAGGTGACCGCCGGCATCAGCGACCGCCGCGAGCAGGCCGATGCGCTGTACCGCTGGGTGGCGCAGAACATCCGCTATGTGGCGGTGTACCTGGGCAACGGTGGCCTGGAGCCGAACAGCGCGCAGAGCATCCTCGACAACCACTATGGCGACTGCAAGGACCACGTGACGATCCTGGAGGCGCTGCTGGCGGCAAAGGGCATCGACAGTTCGCCAGTGCTGATCGGAGCGGGCGGTGGCCCGACCCTGCCGAAGATTCCGGTACTGGGCCGCTTCAACCACGCCATCACCTACATTCCCGAGTTTGATCTGTACCTGGACTCGACCACCGCGTGGGCGCGCTTCGGCCAGCTGCCCGAAGGTGACCTTGGTGCTCCGGTGATGCGTACCCGCGATGCCACGCTGGCGCGTACCCCGGCCAACACACCGCAGCGCAATGCTACGTCGATGGAGGTGCGCTTCACCTTCGATGCCAATGGCAACCTGCGTGGCGAAACGATTCCGAAGCTGGGCGAGAACGCCGAAATCGGCATGCGTGCGCAGTTCGCCCAGCTCAACGCGCAGAACCGTGCGCGCGCTGAAGAGCAGATCATGGCCGCGTCCGGCTTCGATGGGCGAGGGCAGCTGCAGATCCAGGGCGTGCCGGTCGACCTGACCCGGCCATTCGGCTATCGCATGGCGTTCCAGGCCGAGGACTACGCCGATTTCAGCGTGGCCGGCGGCATGGCCGTGCCGGACCCGCCGGGTGGCGAATCGGTGCGCGGGCTGTACGCCACCGCATCGGCGCCGGCCAACGAGACCCCGTTCTACTGCAACGCCAGCCTGCGCGAGGAAACCTATCGCCTGCAGTTCCCGGCCAACGCACCGATCATCGCCATTCCGGCCAGCCAGCGTTTCAGCAACGCTGCGGGCGAGTACCGGGTGGACTGGAGCCGCGAGGGCCAGGACGTGGTCGTGCGGCACCGCCTGCAGCAGAACGCGGTGCGTGGCCCGGAGGCGCTGTGCCAGCCGCAGGACTACACCGCGTTCCGCGCGCTGTACCGCGAAGTGCGCCGTGGTTTCCGCGGGCAGGTGCTGTACGGCAAGCTGCCGGGGGCGGGCGGCTGAATCGCCGATGGACGTTCGGGGCGGCATAATGTCGCCCTGATCGCCCATTCATCTTTGCCCGGGCACACTGGCTACCACCTTTCCTGGCGCATGCGCCCACAGGATTCCTGCATGAACTTCCGCTTCCGTCGTTTCCTTGCCATCACCACCCTGGGCGTCGCCTGCGCCGCTGCCGGCAGCGCCTGGGCCGGTGCCCGCGATGACCTGAAGAGCTTCACCAGTGGCCTGAAGGGCCTGGATGGCCAGTTCAGCCAGCAGGTGTTCGACAGCCGCGGAAGGGTGAAGGAATCGACCAGTGGCCGTGTGGCGCTGTCGGCGCCGCGCCTGTTCCGCTGGGAGTACGTGCGCCCGCACGAACAGCTGATCGTGGCCGATGGCAAGAAGGTCTGGATGTACGAGCCGGACCTGGAACAGGCCACCGTGCGCGAGCAGGGCAAGGAAGAGCAGAACAGCCCGCTGACCGCGCTGATCAACCCGGCGCTGCTGGAGCAGCAGTACGACCTCAGTGAGGAAGCCGCGCAGCGCGACGGCCTGCAATGGTTGTCGCTGTCGCCGAAGCGCGACACCGAAGCCAGCTTCCAGTACGCCGCGCTGGGCTTCAACGCCCAGGGCCTGGCCAAGATGGAAATCACCGACGCGGTCGGCCAGCGCACCGTGATCACCTTCAGTGGCTGGAAGCGCAACCCGGGCTTCGCCGCCGGCACCTTCAGCTTCACCCCGCCGAAGGGCACCGACGTCATCGGTAACTGATCGGGGACGCCGGGCCCGGCCGGGCGCTACCTGCTCTGGTGGGTGCCAACCGTTGGTTGGCACGCTTTTGATCTGCCGGCCAGCGGCCGGCACTACCGATCATGGCCCGGCCGCCCTGGTGGGTGCCAACCTTGGTTGGCACGCTCTCGGTCGGCTCATTCGTTGTCCGGGTGAACGATCACCTGCCACGCGGTGCCATCAAATCGAATCAGATCCCAGGGCGTCAGCACCCACAACACGCCGTCGGCGGAACTGATGTCGTTAATTGCGGCATCCATCAGCTCTTCAGGAATGCCCGCCTCCAGGCGTTCAACCACTCCGGAGTTGGGACTGTAGAGATAAAGTCCATTCTCTGAGCCGATGTAGATGGCTTGCCCGTACATGCAAGCGCAGTAGAACGGGACTTCGGGGCTGATCTGATGCCGGATCGGCGTGAAACCCGTATTGATCTGCCCCATCAAGATTGTTGCCTCGGTACCGACCAGGAACAGTTCGCCCGAATCCGTTCTGGATGCATGCAGCAGTTCGGCGGAGGTGATCGGCTCCGGAACATTCCAGGTGGCCCCATCCCAGTGCGCAATCAGGCCGTCAGAACCGATCGCATAGAGATCGGTAAGGCCGGTTCCGCAGAGGTCATTCACGCTGGCCAGATCCAACTCAGCGAGTAGCTGCTTGACCACTTGATTCTTGCCGATTTGCGCCAGATCGGCGCGTGATTCTTCAAATCTTCGCCGAAGCTCTGCGTCGCGCTCTGCAGGGTCAGCGGGTAGTGGTGGCACACCGTCCAGTTCGAACAGATGGCCAACGCAGGCAAGCCAGTTGTCGAAATCAATCGACTCAAGATCGTCCTTGAGACTCCCGCGTTCGGGTGCGGGGAAGTGGGTGGGAAGCTGCTTCCAGCCAGTCTCGCTACGGTGACAGATCATCCCGTGCACGCCACAGCAGAACAGATCCTTGCCCAGTTGCCGAACTCGGGTCAGGCCCCCGCAGAAGTGATCACCTTCAGGTGGAATGAGCTCGCATTTCGTGCCTGATCGAGCGAGGTCTTCAAGGTGGCCGTAGAAGTCCAGGGCCAGTACACGGCGCTCCCGCCCGTCCTGTTGTTCAGGGATGAAGATGGCGGACTCGACCTGCCAGTCGGACAGGTCGTGATAGAACCATTTCTCATCCGTTTGATGTTGATAGAAGAACATCCGGGAGGGCGGGCCGGGATCAGGGTCATAGCATTCGTGCCCCGGGCCAATCCTTGCAGCCAGGTAGTAGATGTCCGCGTCGACGGCGCAGCCGGCAACGAACTCAAGGGCATTGGACTCGGGATCGCGCACGGGTGAGTCCTGAATGGTTGAGCTTCAAATTCTCGGTTAATGATGAGGATGCATGGGTCCCGCGAAAGCATGCTCCATGTGAATCAGCGGCTTACCGATGTATCGGTGGCACCCGCGCCGGCCCATTTCCGACAGATTGCGGGGTTGCCGGCCAGCGGCCGGCACTACCGATCATGGCCGGCCGCCGTGGTGGGTGCCAACCTTGGTTGGCACGCTCTCGCGGTACAATGGACGTGTGGCAAGACATCGTTCAACTTCCTTCCCCGGCCCCGATCTGCTGAGCGTTGATCGGGAACATCTGCGCCCGCTTGCCGAGCGCATGCGCCCGCGCACCCTGGACGAAATGGTCGGGCAGAAGCGCCTGCTGGCGCCGGACAGCGCGCTGCGCCGCGCGGTTGAATCCGGTCGCGTGCATTCGATGATCCTGTGGGGGCCGCCGGGCTGTGGCAAGACCACCCTGGCGCTGCTGCTGGCCGAGTATTCCGATGCCGAGTTCCGTGCCATCTCCGCCGTGCTGTCCGGCCTGCCGGAAGTGCGCCAGGTGCTGGCCGAGGCTGCGCAACGGTTCGCCGAAGGTCGCCGCACGGTGCTGTTCGTGGATGAGGTGCATCGCTTCAACAAGGCGCAGCAGGATGCGTTCCTACCGCACATCGAGCGGGGCACCATCCTGTTCGTTGGCGCCACCACCGAGAATCCGTCGTTCGAACTGAACTCGGCGTTGCTGTCGCGCTGCCGCGTGCATGTGCTGGAGGGCGTCTCGCCCACCGACATCGTCGAAGCGCTGGAGCGTGCGCTGGGTGACCGTGAGCGCGGCCTGGGCGACGAGGGTATCGAGGTCGCCCCCGAGCTGCTGCTGGAAATCGCCACCGCCGCTGACGGTGACGTGCGACGCGCGCTGACCCTGCTGGAAATCGCCGCCGAGCTGGCGGGCGGCGAGGGTGGCCGCATCACCCCGCAGACCCTTATCCAGGTGCTGGCAGATCGCACCCGGCGCTTCGACAAGGGCGGCGAGCAGTTCTACGACCAGATCTCGGCATTGCACAAGTCCGTGCGCAGCTCCAATCCCGATGCCGCGCTGTACTGGCTGACCCGCATGCTCGATGGCGGCTGCGATCCGTCCTACCTTGCGCGCCGGCTGACTCGCATGGCCATCGAGGACATCGGACTGGCCGATCCGCGCGCGCAGAGCATGGCGCTGGAGGCCTGGGACATCTACGAGCGTTTGGGCAGCCCGGAAGGCGAGCTTGCCTTTGCCCAGCTGGTGCTCTATCTGGCCAGCACCGCCAAGTCGAACGCCGGCTATGCGGCCTTCAATCAGGCCAAGGCCGACGTGCGCGAGAGTGGTACCGAGGAGGTGCCGCTGCACCTGCGCAACGCGCCGACCAAGCTGATGAAGGAGCTGGGCTACGGTGCGGAGTACCAGTACGACCACGACGCCGAAGGCGGCATCGCGCTGGATCAGACCGGTTTCCCGGATGCGATGGGTGAGCGCGTGTACTACAACCCGGTGCCGCGCGGCCTGGAAATCAAGCTGAAGGAAAAGCTGGATCGGCTGCGCGCCGAGCGCGAAGCGGCGCGCGCCGCAAAGGGCCGTTGATCCTGCTTGTGTAGAGTCGAGCCATGCTCGACTGCTTCGCGCGTATTGAGTCGAGCATGGCTCGACTCTACAGGGGCATGGCAGTCGGGCAGGGCACGACGCTGCATTGTCGCGTGCGCGTGCATTTGGCACACTGCGCGGCTTCTCTTTTCAAGGATCGATGCCGTGCAGGAAATGATTCTGCCGTTGAAGCGCTACGCCCAGTTCGAGGGCCGCGCCAACCGCCGCGAGTACTGGATGTACCAGCTGTTCCTGTTCCTGGTCGCAACAGCGGTGATGGTGCTGGCCGGCGTGCTGGCAATCCTCCTGCGCAACAGTGCCGATGCACTGGCCGGCATCCTGATCGGCATGGTGGTACTGCTGGGTGTGATGTGGCTGGCCACGATCGTGCCGTTGATTGCCGTGACCGTGCGCCGCCTGCATGACTGCAACCAGTCGGGCTGGCTGTTCCTGCTGGCGCTGGTGCCGGGCGGTGGCATCGTGATCATGATCTTCTCGCTGCTGCCGGGCACGCCGCAGGAGAATCCGTATGGCCCGGTGCCCACGGGGCCGTGATGCTGCACGAGTCGAGCATGGCTCGACGCTACAGAGGCAAAGAAAAGAAGCCGGCGTTTCGCCGGCTTCGTCTTTACTTGATGGCGCAATCGCCGAAGGACAGGTAGTCCGTGCCGGAGCTGAACTGCAGCGTGCAGCTGGCGCTGAAGACAGCGCCTTCTTCCAGTGCGCCCAGTTTGGCCGCCTGCTGATCATCGGAGGTGGTCAGCCGGGCCAGGACATTGCCCTGGTCATCGCCGGCCTCGATGAGCGGTTCGCCCGCCATGTTGCTGGAAACGCCCAGCGCCACGGCGGTGAAGGTCACCGTCTGGTTGAGTTCTTCCATGCTCAGCGTGGAATTGCCGGCTTCTTCAAAGGCCTGGTAGAGCGTCGGAAGATCCTGTGCGGCGTGGGCGGCCAGCGGCGCGAGCAGGCCGAGGGTGAGGGCGATCAGTGCGGTGTGCTTCAAGGGGTCTCACAATCATGGGATCCGATCCCATGGCGGTCGTGGCGCGGATGAACGCGGCCCGGACGGCGGCAGACTGTCCACCCTCCATGGCAGCGTTGGAAGCGGGGCGGTCCAATGCCCCGGTGGCCGGCAAAATAGGGGAAATTCCGCCCCCTGTGCAAGCGGGCATGCGCGCGCGTGATACACAGTGTGACGTGTGATCGATGTGATAATCATTCGCGTTTGAGGTAGACTGCGGTCCCTTGTGAACCGGCGGCCGTGGGCCGCTTCTGCCGCCGCTGATGAAGCATTTCGTCCTGCCTTTGCGCCGGGGCCCGCTGGCCCGCTGCCTGGCCGCCTTGATGATGGGTCTACTCCTGGCTACTCCGTACGCCCATGCACAGCAGCGCAACCCGCTGCAGAAAATCGGCCACACCGTGCTCGACGAGCCGGCGGCCAGCTATCGCTTCGAGCATTTCGTGGTGGACAGCCCCGACCAGCAACGCCGCTGGCGGGTGAACGTGGCGATTCCGGCAAAGGCTGGCAAGGCGCCGCTGCCGGTGTTGTACGCGCTGGACGGCAATGCCGTGGCCATGGTGCTGGACCAGCCGATTCTGGCCGAGTTGGCGGCACGCAAGGCACCACCGGTGCTGGTGCTGATCGGCTACGACAACGACCTGCGCATCGATTCGAAGGCGCGCACCCGCGACTACACCGCGTGGATCGATCGCGCGGACGACGAGAGCGGCACGACCCAGGCGGTAGGAGGAGGCGCTGCAGCGTTCCTTGATGTGATCGAGCGGCGGATCAAGCCTGAGGTCGAGCGCCGCGCACGCATCGATGCGCAGCAGCAAGCGCTGTGGGGCCACTCGCTGGGTGGCCTGTTCGTGCTCAATGCGCTGTACACCCGTCCGGCGGCGTTCCAGTCCTACCTGGCGGCCAGCCCGTCGCTGTGGTGGAGCCAGGGTGCGGCGCTGGGCGATCCGGAACAGCAGTTCGTGCAGAACGTGCACGGCCAGCGCGCAAAGCTCTGGTTGATGCTGGGCGGCGCGGAGCGCATTGGTGACCGCGGCAAGCGCGACATGAACAACCCGCGCGTGGTCGCGCACCTGCGCCGCATCGGTGGTGCCACCCCGGACGCAGCGATGCAGCTGTCCGAGCGGCTGGGCAAGGTCCCCGGACTGAGCGTGCAGTACCGCGAGTTCGACGGCCTCGGCCACGGTCCGATGCTGCCGGCCTCGTTCCACGCCGCGCTGCACGAGTTGTATGGCGTGACCGATCGCAGCGCCGGCGACGGTGCTGCCCTTGGCGGTGACAACGCCGCCGAATGAATTCCCTCGCACGCGATGCCGTGCGACCCCACTACCCAGGCGAGGCTGCCGACGTGCAGCGGCCCAGGCAACCGATGACTCCCGCGCCACGTGGCGCGGCCTACGTGTGCAAGGAGCCTTCCATGTCGTTCCGTCCGTCTTTCCGTCTCACTTCCCTGGCCGCCGGCATGCTGCTGGCGGTGACCGCCACCGCGCAGCCGGTATTCGACCAGCCGGCCAATGCCACCTTCAAGGGCCAGGTCGTCTCACGCGGTGAGAACGTGGTTCCCGGCAGCACCGCCGACGTGGTCGGTCGCGGTTTCGTGCCGGGCCAGAAGGTCAGCCTGCTGCGCGGTGACGCTGTGCTCAACACGCAGCCGCTGGTGGTCGATGCCGATGGCAACTTCAAGACCCAGCTGAGCATTCCGGCCGATGCGGTGCCGGGCACCCACCCGGTGGTGGTGCGTGCCAGCCAGCCGGCCGCGGCCACGGTGCTGAAGCTGCGGGTCTCGCCGCAGCTGCCGCTGTCGGGCCAGGCGCAGTTCGCTACCCAGTCCAACAAGCTGGTGCCGGGCCTGTACCAGTCCGCCTACAGCGCCGCCAGCAACGCGGTGTTCGTGACCTCGGCGGTGGGCCGCCCGCCGGTGACCCAGTCGCAGCTGCTGAAGCTGGACCCGAAGACGCTGAAGGTGACCAAGGCGATCACCCCGGCGCAGGTGCCGGGCAGCACCAATGGCGCGGTGTATGCGGTCTACGGCGTCGGCGTGGATGACACCAACGGCAACGTCTGGGTCACCAATACCCGCCAGAACTCGATCGCGGTCTATCGCCAGAAGGATCTGTCACTGGTCCACCAGTTCCCGGTCGATGCGGTGCCGCACGCGCGCGACGTGGTGGTCGATGGTACCCACGGCAAGGTGTTCGCCTCGGCTACGGGTGAGGACCACCTGTCGGTGTTCGACGCCAAGACGCTCAAGGAGCTGCCGGCGGTGACGCTGGAGTCCGGCGTCGATGACGGCAAGTTCACCCCGATGAGCCTGGTGCTGGACGAGAAGGGCGGCAAGCTGTTCACCGTCAGCATCGGTACGCCGGAAGCGGCGGTGATCGACGTTGCCAGCGGCAAGGTCGACAAGGTCATCGACCTGGGCAATTCGATCAGCGCCTCCGGCGTCGCCTTCGATGCGGCACGCAACCGCCTGTACGTGGCCTCGCAGGGCACCGACAACCTGTTGATCGTCGATGTGGCGGCCGGCAAGGTGCTGCATGACGTGCCGGTCGGTGCCGGTGCACTGAACGTCGCCTTCGACGATGCCTCCGGCCTGGCCTACGTCAGCAACCGCGGCGCCGGTACCGTCACCGTGGTGAATGGCGACGGCAAGGTGGTCGCCAACCTTGATGGCGGCACGCTGCCGAACCATGTCCGCGCCGATGGCAAGGGCAATGTGTTCGCGGTGAACAAGTCGCGCGGTGCCGAAGACCCGAAGGGTGACCGCATCACCCGCATCACCCCGAAGCAGTAAGCCACCGGGCCGGGCGATGCGCGCATCGCCCGGCCAGCAAGGAGAACCTCCATGAACATCGCGTCCCGTCTGCGCCTGTGTGCGCTTCCCCTGGCTGTCTCGCTGGCGCTGTCCGCGTGCGGTGGCGCGCCGGCCCCGTCCGAGGGCCAGAAGCCTGCCGAGGCGCCGGCCGCCACGGCGGCGGCTGAAGGTGCCTTGCCGGCAGGCTGGCAGCGCGTGGCCGGTGCCGAGATGCCGGCCGTGCACGACCAGAAGGCGGTGCTGCCGGCCAAGGTGCATTCCGATGACGGCGCCGATATCGAGGTGGCCGACACCAGCCGCATCATCGCCGGTGGCGACGATGTCATTGCGGTGATCGAGGCGCTGGGCCTTGGCAAGCAGGTCTTCGCCGCGCCGACCAACACCACCACCCAGGCGGGCCTGGCCGCGCCGCACCAGTTCCTGTTCAACCGCACCACCGGCGTAGAGGGCGTGCTGAGCCTGCAGGGCTCGCTGTTCCTGGGCAACAGCCTGCGCCGCCATACCGAGCTGGCAAAGAAGCTGCGCGAAGTGGGCGAGCCGGCGGTGGTCATCGACGATCTGCAGCCGGCACCTGACAAGGTGCGCAAGGTCGCCGCTGCACTCGGGCTGGCCGAGGCAGGGCAGGCGCTTGCCACGCAGGTGCAGCGCCAGCTGGACGAGGCTGCAGCGATTGGCAAGGGCCTGGGCCATGCACCACGGGTGATCCACGTTTCGGCAACCGGCGCCGGCGGCGCGCCGACCGTGGCTGGTGCCGACAGCGCCTCGGCGCAGCTGATCGCACTGGCCGGTGGCGTCAACATCGGTACCGAAGCGGGGGTGAAGAACTACTCGCAGCTGAGCAACGAGGGCGTGGTCGCGGCAGCACCGGAGGTGATCCTGGTGACCGAGCATGACCTGCAGCTGTTCGGCGGCGCCGAAGGCCTGTGGAAGTCGTATCCGACGCTGAAGCAGACCCCGGCCGGGCAGGCCAATCGGGTCTGGGTGATGCCGGACGTGCAGCTGAAGTACACCAGCGTCGGTTCCGGTGCCGGTGCGCTGGCGCTGGCCAAGGCCCTGGCGGCGTTGCCGAAGGCATGAGTCCGGCGGATCGGCGCCGCCGTCGCGGGCGGATGATGTTGATGGTGGCGTTGCTGGCACTGCTGGGGGCGGTGCTGGCGTCGTTTGCCGTGGGTCCGTTGCGGTTGCCGCCGTTGGAGGTGGTGCAGGCGTTGGGGGTGAAGCTGGGCCTGCTTGATCCGCAGGCGGTCAGCAGTCGCGACCTGGCCGTGGTCTGGCAGCTGCGTATCCCGCGTGCGCTGCTCGGTGCGATGGTCGGCGCATCGTTGGCGATGGCCGGGGCCAGCCTGCAGGGCCTGTTCGGCAATCCCCTGGCCGATCCGGGCATCGTTGGCGTCAGCCAGGGCGCGGCGCTGGGTGCGGTGGCCGCCATCGTGCTCGGCGCTGCCGGTGCGGCGGGTTGGCTGGTGCCGGTCGCCGCATTCGTTGGCGGCGCGCTGGCGATCGGCCTGACCTACGCGTTGGCGCGCCCGGGCAAGGGCAGTGGCAATGCCACGCTGCTGCTGGTCGGCATCGCAATGGCCGCGTTCTGCTCGGCGCTGATCGGCTTCCTGGCCTACATTGCCAGCGAAAGCGAACTGCAGTCGCTGGTGTTCTGGCAGATGGGTTCGCTGGCACGCGCCAACTGGGCCGATGTGGCAGCGGTGGTGCCGCTGTTCGCGATCGGCGTGTTCGCGCTGCAGCGCCTGGCCACACCCCTCGACATGCTGGCGCTGGGCGAACGCCAGGCGCAGCACCTCGGGCTGGATGTGACCCGCACGCGTCGCCGCCTGGTCGCGTTCAGTGCGCTGCTGGTGGGCGCGGCGGTGGCCTTTGCCGGTTCGATCAGCTTCGTTGGCCTGGTGGTGCCGCACGTGGCGCGCCTGCTGGTCGGCCCCGGCCATCGCTGGCTGCTGCCGTTGTCCGGCCTGCTGGGCGCACTGCTGATCGTGGTGGCCGACACCGCGGCGCGCACGCTCGACCCGCCGGCGGAGATTCCGCTGGGCCTGTTCTCGGCTGCGCTGGGCGCGCCGTTCTTCCTCTGGCTGGTGCTGCAGCAGCGCCGCAAGGCCGCACCATGAGCGTGCTGTTGAAACTGCACGAGGTCGTGGTGCGCCGCCAGCAGCGCGAGATCCTGCATGGCATCTCGCTCGCATTCGAGCCGGGGACGGTGACCGCGCTGGTGGGCCCGAATGGAGCGGGTAAATCCACGTTGCTGGCGGTGGCGGCCGGTGATCTTCGCGCCGATGCGGGCGAGGTGAGCCTGCGCGGCAAACCCTTGGCAGGCTACAAGGCGGGGCCGCTGGCACGCGAGCGCGCGGTGATGCCGCAGGAGCACGGCGTGCGTTTCGCCTTCAGCGTGGAGGAAGTGGTGGCGATGGGGCGCCTGCCGCACCCGCCGGATCCTGTGGCGGATGACGCTCACGTTGAAGGTGCCATCGATGCCGCCGAACTGCAGGCGCTGCGCCTGCGCGAAGTGCAGCAGCTGTCCGGTGGCGAGTCCGCCCGCACCACGTTTGCGCGAGTACTGGCGCAGGACACGCCGCTGCTGCTGCTGGATGAGCCGACCGCCGCACTGGACCTGCGCCACCAGGAGCGCACCCTGCGCAGCGTGCGTGCCTGCGCCGAAGCCGGGGCCTGCGTGATCGTAGTACTGCACGATCTGAATCTGGCCGCCGGTTATGCCGACCGCATCGTGCTGCTGGAGCAGGGCAGGGTGGCCGCAGATGGCACGCCGCTGCAGGTGCTGACCGAGGACAACCTGCAGCGGGTCTACCAGCAGGATGTGGTGGTGCTGCAGCATCCGCGACGTGGTGTGCCGCTGGTGGTGGTGACCTGAGACGGGGGCTACCGCGATCCCGTGAGACGCAGGTACATGCCGGCGGCAACTATTATGGCGAACGGAATCCACAGCAGGGCAAATGATGCATAAGCCCAGGCCCGGGATCTGCGTGCGGCCGCCAGGCTGAGTTCAGCCTGGCCCGCGAGATGAAGTGACGCGGCTTTGTTTGCGTAGACGATGGCAATGATTGCAGTCAGCCAGTTGCCCAGCAGAAGTGACGCCCATGCAAGCCGTGATGGGTCATTGGGGAACTTTTCTGTCGGTTTGCTCATGTGCGCCGCCTCGGGATAGGGTCGGCGCATGTTCACTTGCCGCTGTCATTGGCGGTATACAAGAAGTACGAAAATCGTACGATCAGGCGTCATCTCCATGCCGCCCGTGACGTATCTGGCTTCCTGTCAGCAGTTGCTGCAACGGCAGGACGCACACCGCCCAACGAGGAGGCCGCGGAAGTCCGTGCACCGGCTTTACTTCTTGGATGCACTGCCGCATTGATGGGCCTTCATCGAAAATTCGTAGAAGGTGTTGAACGTGGGCATGGTGATGGACAGGTTCTGGGGTAAGCGGCTGGCTGCGTTCTGTGTGGCTGTCGGCCTCTCATTCTCAGCCCAGGCGCAACAGGACACGTCATCGATTCTTTCCCGCTTGTTGCAGTGTCAGCTGGCTCACCGGGAGCTGGACGCTTTCACTGGCCGGATCGCAGCGGGCGACCTCGCCGATTTCACCCAGAGCGATGCGGGCGTTGGCGCGGCACTGATGCTCTGGAAAACCCGGACGTCCACGACGGCGTGGGGAGAGTCGTCGTCGCTAGTGCATGTGTCGGGTCGCCAGGAGATGCTTCTTGCCATACCGGTTCCGATCGGCGAGGAGATGGCACGGGGGATGTCCATTGCCAAGCGCATTGGAGGCATGTCGTCGCGCTGGAATGCCGAGGCCATGGAAAGAGAGCATGGCTGGAAAGGCCTCAATCTCTACAGAACGCTTCCGGACAATCGACACATACGGTTGATTGTCGATCTGTCCTATTCGCCGGGGTGGGTGACGGTAGGCTGTACCTATGGCGAGATGAGCTGATCCGGGGTTGGGATGGGGCTGTCGAGTCTCGTTGGCATATCATGGCGTGCTCGAATCCCTCAATGGACTGACCCCATGTTCCGTACCGCTCCGCGCGGCGTGCTGCTTGCCGCCCTGCTTGCTTCCGTGTGCGCCGCCAACGCGGCTGCCACCTCTCCGGTATCACTGACCGATGCAGCCGAGAACGCCTCGTTGATCGAAACGCGGCATTCAGAGGGTAAGGGTGGCGCCGTTACGTTGTTGAAGACGCAGTACTTCGCCAACGAGGAAATGTCGGTGAGCTGGGATGACCAGCAGGTCCTGGTGTTGTGCAAGGAAGCGGCCTATCTCAAGTTGCCTGCGGGCAAGGCGGATGTCGGTTCGCTGACGACCGAGCAGCGGCAGATGATTGTCTACCAGGCACTGATGTCGGGATTGGGTGCGGTGGCAGGAGTGATCGGGCCGGCAGGCGAGGTGGTGGCGGTCGCGGATGACGGCAGCGAAACCCGTGGCGTTGGCGAGAACACGTGGGCCTACGGCGTCGAACGCCATGAGGTTATGACCCAGCGCATGCCGGATGGCGCGCTGCGGGTCCGGGTGCGCAAGACCGAGACCGTGAACAACGCCAAGCCCGCGTCGCCGGACGACATGTTCAGCACCGAGGACGACCAGGCGGCGAGATTGTCCGAGCTGGTGCCGGTCGGCAGCTGGACCGAGGTGGTGATCCATGGCGGCCCGCGCCAGGCGCAGGTGGATCCGGGGATGTCGCTGAAAGGATGGGTCTCGATGGGGGATGACCGTGCGGCGACCGTGGCGGAGGCCCGCTCGCTGCATGGGTGCAAGTAAGGCGCCAGGGACCGATTGCAGCCACCCCATGGGTGGGTCTGTAGTGGTGCGCATCGTTCCATCAATGTATGCAATATTCACTTGCGCGCCAGATTGGCAGGTCTAGAATGCGCCCCATGAACCGGATGCCGCTCCTGAAGTTTTTCACCCTGACCCGCGCAAGCGCGGAACGGGCGTGTCTGCCTGGAGCCCCACGAGGCCGTTGAGACGGCCATCGCTGGACCTTCGACAGAGCGCCCTCCGGGGCGCTCTTTTCGTTTCCGCAGTTCCATTCCCCGTAACCCGATGTACCGCAAGGAGAACGTGCCATGCACCAGATCGCCGAGACCGAACGCTAGCCGCGCGCCCTGTCGCCAACCGGGGTGCGCGGCCCCCGAAGTTGGCTTTGCAGGAATCTCTTCATGAACACCCAGACCCTTTCCCGTCGCCGCAACCTCGGCATCATTGCCCACATCGACGCCGGCAAGACCACGCTGACCGAACGCCTGCTGTGGAAGAGCGGCGAGATCCATCGCGTCGGCGAAGTGCACGACGGCAATGCGACCACCGATTTCTCGGCGATCGAGCGCGAACGTGGCATCACCATCGGCGCCGCTGCCGTGCAGGCGCAATGGTCGCCGCGCGACCTGCCGTCGCATCGGCTGACCCTGATCGACACCCCCGGCCACATCGACTTCGCCATTGAAGTCGAGCGCTCGCTGCGCGTGCTCGACGGCGCCGTGGCCGTGTTCTCGGCGGTGGATGGCGTGCAGCCGCAGTCCGAGACCGTGTGGCGCCAGGCGCGACGCCACCGCGTGCCGCTGATTGCCTTCGTCAACAAGATGGATCGCGTCGGTGCTTCCTTCGAGCGCGTGCTGGAGCAGCTGCAGGACAAGCTGCGCGCGCGACCGTGGGCGCTGGGCGTGCCGCTGGGCAGCGAGAGCGACTTCAACGGCTGGGTCGATCTGGTCGATGAGCGGGTGCTGCAGTGGCACGACGGTGCTGCGGCGACGATCACCCCATGGGACGACGCAGCGCGCAGGCAGTGGCAGGCGCAACGCGATGCGCTGGTCGAGGCCGTGGCCGACCACGATGAAGCACTTGCCGATGCCTGGCTGGAAGGCCGCGTGATCGATGCGGAGCAGCTACGTGCAGCCATCCGGCGCGCAACGTTGGCCGGTGCCGGTGTGCCGGTACTGGCCGGCGCGGCGTTCAAGGACAAGGGCATCGAGACGTTGCTGGATGCGGTGGTCGATTACCTGCCATCGCCGCTGGATCGGCCTGCCGTGGTCGCTGAAAGCGAGGACGGCGAAGTGGTGCTGCCGCCGGATCCGGACGGTCCACTGGCCGGCCTGTTGTTCAAGATCACCCACCAGCAGCACGGTGCGCTGAGTTTCGTGCGGCTGTACTCGGGCACCTTGAAGGTCGGCGATGCGGTGGCCAGTTCGCAGCATCCGCAGGGACGGCGTGTGAGCCGCCTGGTGCGGGTGCAGGCCGACCAGACCCACGACATCGAACAGGCCGTGGCCGGTGACATCGTCGCGGTGCTGGGCTGGAAGGATGCGGTCAGTGGCGAAACGCTGAGCGGCCGTGCGCAGCCGTTGCGCCTGGAGAACATCCAGGCACAGGCGCCGGTGCTGGCATGGCGGTTGGAGCCGGCGCGTGCCGCCGACCTGATCCGGATGGCGCAGGGGCTGGCCAGCCTGGCCCAGGAGGACCCGTCGTTCGGCGTCGAAACCGATCGCGATACGGCCGAAACCCTGGTCTGGGGCATGGGCGAGCTGCACCTGGAGGTGATGGTCGAGCGCCTGCGCAGCGAATGGAAGGTCGAGGTGGGCGTGGGCGCGCCGCGCGTGGCCTACCAGGAGACGCCGATGCGTGCAGTGGCCGGCGTGGTCGGCCGGCTGGTCAAGCAGACCGGCGGCCAGGGGCAGTTCGCGCAGGTGGTGCTGGACGTGGCGCCGCGCGAGGACGGTGAGGTCGTGTTCAACGATCGCATCGTCGGTGGCGTGGTGCCGCGCAGCTTCATCGCGGCGGTGGAGAAGGGCGTGCGCGCTGCACTGTCGGAAGGCCCGCAGGGACATCCGGTGGTCGGCATCGAGGTCAGCCTGGTCGATGGACAGACCCATGCCAAGGATTCCTCGGAAATGGCGTTCCATCGCGCCGGCGCCGAGGCGATCAAGGCGGCACTGGCAGAAGGCGGCACGCAGCTGCTGGAGCCGGTGATGGCGGTGACGGTACATTCGCCCTCGGCGTCGGTGGGCGACGTGGTCGGCGACCTCAATCGCCGTCACGGCCGCATCGCCCGCATCGAGGACCAGGACGGTCGCGCCGAGGTCAGCGGATTCGCACCGTTGGCGCAGCTGGTGGGCTACACCACCTCGCTGCGTTCGCTCAGCCAGGGGCGGGCCAGCAGCGAGGCGCATCTGCACGGTTACGAGCCCGTACGCGCTGCATGAGGAAGGTGAAGGGAGCCCGTTCGCGGGCTCCCTTTTTTGCGTGGGCCACGGTGAGGCATCCACGCGTGGCGTGGTTCTGCTGCCGGAGGCGTGATGCATTTGCACTGCATTGCAACAAAACTGCAGAAAAAGCTGGATTAAAGTGATGCCTCACGATAAATTGCGCACCCCCCGTTGCTCGCCGCCGCCCGCACCCCGCCCATGCGTGATGACAAAGACCCCGGAACCCTGGAGCTGACCCTGCCGCGCAAGCGCGGTCGTCCGCCCAAGTTCGGGTACGCAATGAGTGATGCACAGCGGGCTGCGCGCTACCGTGCGCGCAGGGCAGGGCAGGCCAATCACGCCGATGTGCGCTCGTGCTCGGACATGGTGCTGCTGGACAAGATCCGCGCTGCGGTGAGCGCCCGTGATACCGAACTGGCCGGTTTTCTCGTCCACGTGCTGTGGCAGCGATACCCCCTGCAGCTGAAATAGGCCCTCGCCGGGGTGGCCCTTGTCATCGAGCTTGTTGATAATGCGGGATTCAGGTTGTTCCCGCTGGCGCGCCCGGGATGGCAGGCGCGCATGATCGAACGGTTCCCAAGATGACCACCACCAGCGACACCACCACCGAAGCGGCGCCGAGCGGCGCCCCCCTGTTCTACACCCGTCCGGTGCCGCTGCAGGCCGATGTGCACGCCGATCTGCGCGTCCTGCCGGGCAAGCTCGAATTCGCCGCCGGCAACAACGCCATTCCGCTGGTGCTGGGCGAATTTTCGCTGGCGCTGCACCACTTCCCGATCCTGTTCGCTGGCCCGACCGCGGTGCCGATGGCCGCCGTGGGTGTGTCGGAAGAAAACCTGTTCATCAAGGACGGCCTGTGGGAAGACGAGGCCTACATCCCGGCCTACCTGCGTCGCCATCCCTTCATCTTCATCGACACCGGTGCGGACAACGATTTCCTGCTGGGCATCGATGAAGAGAGCCCGCGCGTGGTCAAGGGCGGTGACGAAGGCCAGCCGCTGTTCGTCGACGGCAAGGCCACCGACATGGTGCAGCAGGCGCTGGAATTCTGCGGCCAGTTCACCCGTGAGCACGAGCAGACCCAGGCCTTCTCCAAGGCCCTGATCGACAACGGCCTGCTGGTCGAGCGCAACGCCACCGTGCGTACCCCGGATGGCCGCGAGTTCAACCTCAATGGTTTCCAGGTGGTCGACGTCGAAAAGTTCGTTGCGCTGCCGGAAGCCACCGTGGTCGAGTGGCACCGCAGCGGCTGGCTGGCGCTGATCCACCAGCACCTGATGTCGCTGGGTCGCTTCAATGACCTGACCCGTCGCCAGGTCCAGCGCCTGGCCGCCTGATCAGTTGGCAGGCATGGCTTCCGCAGTGCGGGAGCCATGCCAGTGCCACAGCAACTGCAGCAGTCGACGCGCGTCGATCCAGTCCGTCGCGGCATCATGACCCAGTTCCCACAGATCGGCCGCGATGTCGGCCTGGACAGCGGCGCCACAGATCTGAAGTGTCCCTTGCAGGCGGTGCGCATGATGGCGCATGGCCCTTGCATCGTGATCGGCCAGCGCCCGCTCGATGCCTTCCAGTTCGCCGCGGATATCGGCCAGATGGACGTGGTCCAGCGCTGCCAGGGGCGTGCGGGCTGCAATACCGGTGATGGGCGTCAGCTGCAGCGCCTGCAGCAGGTGCGCAACCTGCAGGGGTTTGGTCAGAACGGCGTCGAATCCGGCCTTGCGCGAGCGCGCCAGGTGCCTGCGCCCGGTACGGGCGGACAGCGCCACCAGCCGCAGCGGCCCACTGGCCTGGCTGCGCAGTTGCTGCGCCAGTGCGTAGCCATCCATGCCCTGCAGGCCGATATCCAGCAGCACGATCCGGCGCGGGCTGCGGCTCTGCTCGTCCAGCGCGCCTGCCGCGTCGGCAACGGCACGCACGCTCGCACCGAACCGACGCAACTGCTCGGCGATGATCTGCCGGTTCAATGCATGGTCTTCAACCAGCAGAAGGTCGAGGCCGGCAAGTGGACGGCCGGCGGCAGGGTACTCTGCGGGCGCAACATCGTCGCCGGCGGCCTGTACCGGCAGGCACAGGGTGAAACGGCTGCCGCGTCCCACGACGCTGTGCACGGTGAGGTCGCCGCGCATGGCGCGGGCCAGTTCGCGGGCGATGGAAAGGCCCAGGCCGCTGCCGCCGCGCATCTGGCCGTCCTCGCCCTGCTGGAAGGCGCGGAACAGCCGCCCGACGTGGCGGGCATCAATGCCGATGCCGCTGTCGATCACATCCAGCACCAGTGCCCGGGGCTGGACCGGCGGCATCAGTTGCACGCGCAGATCGATGCCGCCCACATCGGTGAACTTCACCGCGTTGCCAAGCAGGTTGTCGACAATCTGCCGCAGTGCTTCTGCATCGAGTGCGATCGTCGGCGCAGGGTCGGGGCTGCAGTCGAATCGAAGCTGCAATCCCTTCAGCCGGGCCTGTGGCCGGATCGCGTCCAGCGATTGCTGGCAGAGAGACGCCACATCGCAGGCGCCCACATGTGGCTTGAAGCCGCCGCCGGCCAGGCGCGAGAAATCCAGTGACCGGTTCAACAGGCTGCGCAGCGAGCGCCCGGCCGCCGTGGCGGCCGCCAGCAGTTCGCGCTGGCCGCTGGCCAGGGGAGACCGGCCCAGCAGGTCGATCGACATCAGCATCGCCTGCGCCGAATTGCGCATCTCATGGCTGACCATGCCTGCCGCGCGAGCATGGCGACGGCGTTCGCGCCTGGTGCGACGGGCCGCGACGTGCCACAGGATAGGCAGGCCGGCCAGTACTGCGATCAGGGCCAGAAGCCAGTGCGGCGGTGGCATGCGCATCTGATCGAACATGCGCTGGATCGAGGCGGGCAGTGCCTGCCGGGCCCAGAGCTGCAGCAGGCCGGCATGCTCTTCCAGCGTAATGTCCTGCAGTGCCTGGTCGATGCGCGCCAGCAGTTGGCGGTCAATGCTGCGCACCAGCAGGTACAGGTCGGTGGAGAACGCGCTTTCGAAGGGCTGCAGTTGCAGCGTGCCGCCGAAGTGTCGCCGGATCATCGGTTGCAGTGTCGATTCCAGGCCAATTGCGACATCGGCAGCGCCGGTTTCAACGGCCACCAGTGTTGCGTGCCGATCGGGCAGGTGCAGCAGGCTTAGGTGTGGATGATGCGCCTGCAGCCACTCGGCGTACGGCCCGCCATTGACGACGGCCAGTGTGCGTCCTTCCAGTTGTGCAACATCGTGCGGGAGGCGCCTCCGTTCCGGCCGGCCAGGACGGTCCTGCCGCCGCGGAAGGGAGTGGAGGCAACAAGGTTGGCGCAGGGCTGGTGCAGTGGCCTGACCGCGCCGATGACCAGTACCAGGTCGGCATCGCCCCGGCATACCGCGACTACCGACGAGCCCGTGCTGGGGTAGGGGTGTTCGGTGAAGCGCAGCTGGGAATGGCGTGCCACAAGCGTGGCGTAGCCGTGGGCAAGGGTGGGCAGCGGCGCCGTATCAGCCAGCGCCGGTGGCAAGGGGCGCAGCGAGGGCGCGGTGGCCACGCGGACCTCGCGGCCCGCCGCCCATCGTTGCGACGGTGCATCCCCGGCCGAGACCGTCGGCAACAGGAGCAGGGCCAGCAGCAGGGCAGGGGCGAAGCGCAGGCGGTGGCGCCGGCTCACAGTGCCTCCAGCTGATGTCGCATGGCATAGATCTCTGCATCGTTGCGCAGGCCCAGCTTGCGTAACGCGGATTTCTTCTGTGTGCTGACCGTCTTGATGCTGCGATGGCGCAACTGGGCGATCTCCGAGACGGTAAGGCCGGCCAGCAGCAGGTGAAGCACTTCACGTTCGTTGCGGCTGAGATCTTCGCCGTCTGCCGGATGCCGGCAGTCGGGAGGCAGCCGGTCCAGCCCCAGCGACACGCGTACGATTGCCTCGGACAGCAGTGGCAGCGGCTCGGCCTTGCTGACCACGCCGCTGACGCCAGCGTCGATCAGGGGGCCGATGTGGATGCTGGGCGACAGGGTGGCGAAGGCCAGCAGGGGGATGGCGGGGAACGTCGCGCGCAGCAGCTCCACCAGCGCCATGCAGTCGCGGTCCCCGCGCGCCAGAGTGAGGTCGATGATGGCCACATCCACCGGCGTTGCATGCAGGTCCTGGATGAACGCGTCGCTGTGGCCGTGGCTGGCAACAATGCTGAAGCGGGCGTCCTGGGACAGGTGCAGTGCGGTACCGCGACGGACCACTTCGTGATCGTCCAATAGTGCCAGGCGCAACAGGCGCGGTGCAGGATATCCATTCATGCGCACAGAGGTGGTCAGCGCCCCGCGGGCGTGGCGATCATTCTGGCGCCGTTGTCATGCCGCACATTGAATTTGTCGGATTTTTGCGATTATTCCTAAGTTTCGATCGTCAATGAATATCGAACCAGGCAATGTTCATTGATGGTGGCGATGCATCGACGGTCAGGCCGAGGGTCCGCGCGGCCTGTGTGCGGCGGGCGCCATCAGTACGGTCAGCAGCAGGGGGTCGCCCTGCGTGCCGGCGTCGAGCGCGGTGGCCTCAAGCGCTTCGATCAATGCGTTGATGCGGGCGAGTTGCTCGTCATCGGCGCGGAAGGACAGGTGCCTGACCGCGCAGTTGCGCTGTGGCCCTTCAAAGCGGGCGGCGGCCTGGGTGGCGGCCGAGGCGAACGCGCGCAGGGTGGCGGCGACCACGCGTGTCGCCACGCGGACAAGGCTCCGCCGGCCGGATGGGGTGCGCACCGCGTCGCGGGAGGACAGCCGTGTTGAGGCCGCCGCGTAGACGGCTTCGGGGCGGCGGCCGGTGTCGCGATGTTCGGTGATGTGCACCAGGCCGTGCTTCTGCAGGTGCGCCAGGTGGTGGTAGAGCGCGGTGGCGGGGCGGCCCAGGCGCTCGGCCAGTTCGCGGATGCTGGCCGGACCCTCCGCGTCCAGGCGCTGCAGTATCGCCATCCGTGCGGGCGAGGCCATCGCGGCAAGCTGGGCGGGTGTCAGCTTGAGCGGTGCTGGGCTGGAGTGGCTTGCAGTGGCGGATTTCATAATTCAAACTATAGTTCAAATTTGAATAATAGGGGCGGGAATGCGCACGGCACGCTTTTGGATGGCCCTGGCGGGCCTGCTGCTGGTGACGATCGGCAGTGCCCGGCCCGCTGTTGCCACGGAAGGGCCGCGCGGCGATGCCGCGAGCAGGGCGAGCGCCCCACTGGATGCGGCCGCGATCCAGGGGATCGACCGCGGCGTCGGCCAGGTCATGCGCCGCTTCAGTGTTCCCGGTGCGGCGGTGATGGTGCTCCAGGACGGGCGCTTGATTCACGCCAAGGCCTATGGCCAGCGCGACCTGGCGCGGGACCTGGCGGTGCGCACCGACACGCCGTTCGAGATCGGCTCGATCACCAAGCAGTTCACCGCCGCTGCGGTCGTGCAGCTGCAGGAGGCCGGCAAACTCAGCCTGGATGATCCGCTGGCCAGGTACCTGCCGGACGCCCCGCACGCGCATGAGGTGACCCTGCGCCAGCTGCTGTCCCACACCAGCGGCCTGCACGACTATTTCGACGGGCCCGAACAGGAGGTCGATGCCCTGGTGACGCAGCCGATTGCGTTTGATCGGCTGATCGCGCGCATCCGCGATCGTCCTCTCGATTTCGCGCCGGGCAGCCGCTGGTCGTACTCCAATACCGGGTACATCCTGCTCGGCCGGGTGATCGAGGTGGTATCGGGCGAGCGTTACGTCGACTACGTGCGCCAGCATCTGCTGGAGCCGCTGGACATGCGGCACACCTTCACCCTCGCCGATACGGAGCGACTGCAGGACATGGCGGTGGGGTACCGGCACGAGGCGGGCGTCCTGCGCCGATCACCCTGTTTCCACCCGGACTGGAGTGGCGCTGCCGGCTTTCTGGTCAGTACGCTTGACGATCTCGCGCGCTGGGATCGTGGCCTGAGCGGGGGGCGGGTGGTCAGCCAGGCCGGCTACCGCGAAATGATCACGCCGGTTCACACCGCTGAGGGCGGTAGCGCCGACTATGGGCTCGGGTTGTTCGTCAATGCGGTCTACGGCCAGGCCAGGATCGGCCATACCGGCGGCTCGCAGGGGTTCACCACCGCCGACGAGTACTTCCCCGCGCTTGGGCTGCGCATCATTGCTTTCACCAATCTGGGGGACAAGACGCCGGAGGCCGGCATCACGCTGACCAATGCGGTCTTCAGTGCGCTTCATCCCGCCATCGTCGCTGCGTGGAGCCAGCCCGCGCCTGGCGAAGACGCTGCCGTGACGGCACGGGCACGGGCCACGTTTGAACAGTTGCAGGCCGGGCACGGTTATGCGGATTTCAGCGCGAACCTGCGTACAAGGCTGGAGGCGGGGCTGGGTGCCGGGTTGGCGAAGGCGGTCGGGCCCTATGGCAAGCCGGACGCCCTGGTCTTCAAGGGCACGCAGGCCAGCGAGAAGGGCACGATGTACCGCTACGTGGCGACGTTCGGCGCCGGCGTCTTCATGCCCTACATGATCCGCCCCGACGAAGAAGGCAGGGTTGCAGGGTTCGCGCTGGATTGAGTGCCGGGAGCGGCTGCCTCCTGTGGGTGCGCTGGATTGCGAGGGGCACCTTCCGGCCCCGGCGATGCAATGGCGGGGCTGCCGCTGATGGCTTGCTGCACGGCTCGCTGCAGCTTTTCGAGATGGAATGGCTTGGCAACGAACGGGGCGCCGCGATGCCTTGCCGGCACCAGCTGGTCATAGACCGCCGACACGAACAGATAGGGCACTCCGAGCGCGGCCAGGCGATCGGCGACCGGGAACACCACGCCGTCGCGCAGCTCGATATCCAGCACGGCGCCGTCGAACTGCCGGGTGTCGAGCAGGCCCAGTGCATCGAACACGCTGTAGGCATGCGTGACCTGGTCGCCCTCTTGCTGCAGCGCCTGCTCCATCAGTGTGGCCAGGTCGAACTGGTCCTCCACCAGCAGCAGGTTGCAGATGTGCGGGCGGGATTCGGGATGCATGCCGGTGGTGCCTGTTTCACATGGGGAACCGCAGTGTGCGACCTGCCGCATCAACAGCGTGGATGCGCAGTGTCAGCCTGGTGCGAAGTGCTGGGCGAGCGGCCACGCAGGGGCGTAGCAGGGGGTCATCGCACCGACTGCGGCACCCGTCGCAGCTTCCGCGTGTCATAGCCCATTGCCGCGATGCGTTGCACCGCCTGCTGGTAGTCGCTGTCCGAGACCTGTGGCGTGCGCGCCATGAACCACACATAGTCGCGCTTGCTGCGCGCCACGATGGTCTGGCGGTAGTCATCAGCCAGCCAGGCGATGATGTACTCAGCCTGGATCGGCCAGATGAACTGCATGCCCCAGACGGCGCCGTTTCCTTCCTTTTCGACCCGGCCGATGGGATGCATCGACTTCTGTGGCGCGTCAAAGCTGCCCTTGCGATAGGTGAAGGTGGTCTGGATGCGCCCATCGGGCCGCAGTGCGTAACTCTCGACCGCATCGAACGCCTCGCGCTCGGGACGCGAGGGAATGTGGGCGATCACGTACCAGTCGCCCATGAAGCGCGGCACGTCCACCGATGGCGGGCGCGGCAGGGGGCGTGTGTCATTGGAACTGCAACCGGTACCGAACAGTCCGACCGCCAGCAGCGGGAGCAACGGGAAAATGCGCATGCGACACCTCAGCGTGGACGGAACAGGTAATGGGCCACCAGCCACTGCTGGCCATCGTCGTAGCCGAACAGCTCGGCGCAGGCCATCCAGAACATGCGCCAGCGCTGCCACCAGATCCGTGCGGCCGCTTCGCCGTAGGTAGCAACCAGCACCGGCATCACGCGGTCGCGGGCCGCATCCTGGTTGGCCAGCCAATGATCGGCGGTGCGCTGGTAATGGGTGCCATCGATCAGCCAACGCTGCTCCAGCTGCAGGTCGCGCTGGAAGTGCAGCAGGGTATCGGCGGCAGGCATCAGCCCGCCGGTGAAGAAATGCCGGCCCATCCAGTTGTCGCCGCCGTCGGTCTCGAACGGATACATCAGCGTGCGGTGCGCGAAAATGTGCACGAAAAGCGCGCCGTCCGGCTTCAGCCACTGCGCGATGCGCGCGAGCAGGCGCTGGTAGTTGCGCACGTGTTCGAACATTTCCACCGAGACGCAGCGGTCGAACTGCGCGTGTGGCAGTTCCAGCTGGTTGACGTCGCGGGTGAGCACCTCGACGTTGTGCAGCCCTCGCGACGCGCACTGCGCCAGGATGTGCTGGCGCTGGCTGTTCGAGTTGGACACGGCGGTGATCCGGGCGAGCGGATAGCGCTCGGCCATCCACAGGGTCAGCGAGCCCCAGCCGCAACCCAGCTCCAGGATGTGCTGGCCATCGGCCAGCCCGGCACGTTCGCCGTACAGGGCCAGCATTGCGTCTTCGGCCTGGTCCAGCGTCTCGTTGCCGGTCGGGTAGTAGCAACTGCTGTACTTCAGCTGCCTGCCCAGGCAAGCCTGGAAGAAGGCGGCGGGCACCTCGTAGTGCTGGCGGTTGGCGGCATCGGTATGCAGCGCCAGTGGGCTGTCGGCCAATTCGGCGATGCGGCGGTTGAAGCGGGCCGACTGGCCCTCGATGCCGCCCTCGGCTTCCTCGTGCAGGCGCTGCGCGCACAGGCGCCGGATGCCGGCGCGCAAGGCTGCATCTGGAACCCAGCCGCGCTCGGCCCAGGCGATCAGCCCGCTCTCACCCGCTTCGGTGGGGTTCTGTGACGGGATCGCGTTCATGCGGAATGCTCCTTGGAAGGGCGTGGGAACCAGGGGAAGAACATCGGGGTCGTGCGCTGATACTCGCGGTAGTCGTCGCCGCGGCTGCGCAGGGCCTGCTTTTCGGTGAACGGAATACCGCTGAGGTAGCGCAGGAACACATACATCAGCAGCGGCCCAAGCCAGGCCATCCACCACAGTGGCGAACCCACGGCCAACAGCACGTAGGTGAACCAGTGCAGCCATTCGAAGAAATAGTTCGGGTGCCGCGAGTAGCGCCACAGGCCATCCCGGCAGGTGCGGCCCTTGTTGGCCGGGTTGGCGCGAAACCGGGCCAGCTGGCGGTCGGCCAGCGCTTCACCCCCCACGCTGAGCAGCCAGACCCCCGCAGCGGCCACGATCCAGATCGTCAGCCCCGGCCGTGGGTTGGCCGCGACGGCTACGAAGGGCGGGGCGAACAGGATGATCAGCAGGGCCTGGGCCATGAAGAAACCGAAGATCTTTCCCTGGTGGCCGTGCCAGTGCTCGCGCAGGTAGCGATAGCGTCCGTCCTCCGCTTCGTGACGGACCCGGTGCCACAGATGCAGGGCGAGGCGGCCGCCCCACATGCCGCCGAGCGCGCCCAGTGCCACCCGTGGCATCAGCGCGCCATCGCCGAGCAACGCAAGCAACAGTGCAGATGCACCGACGCCCTTGGCCCACAGCACATCGACTACACCGATGTTTGTGTGGCGGCGTTGCCAGGCCCAGCCCCAGCTCATTATCAGCACGGCGTACAACAGCACCCATAACAGGTCGATCATGACGGCGCTCCAGCGAGGGGTGGCTGTGGCGCGCCGCGCGATCCGAGCCGGGCACGGCTGCACAGCAGGGAAAGCGCGATGCTCCAGCCAATGCCGAGCACGAGCAGGCCGTGCCATGCCGGCGCTGCGAACCGCACTGCGTCAAAGCCGCGCGCAGCAGAGAGGTAGGCCAGTGGCGCCAGCAGCAGGCCGAACAGCATCGGCAGCGCGGCGTGCCGCTGCAGGAAGCGCATCGAAGTGGTCAGCGTCATCGCGAACGCCGCCCACAGCGCCATGATCCACGGCGGCGGCGCCCAACCGAACGCGGCGGCGGCATAGCGCACCGTGCCGCTGGCCGCTGCACTGGCGTCGACCAGCCAGGCGCAGGCCAGCGCCCATGCCAGCAGCCGGAGGTCCAGCCTCGGCTGCGGGGACGTGAGCAGCTGGCTGCCGACGTACAGCGACGCAGCCAGCAATGCGGGCCATTGCCAGCCGCGGCCAGCACCGGCCACGGCGCTCAGCCAGACCAGTTGGTTACCGAGCAGGTTGGCCCAGAAGCGACCCATCTCAGTGCCCGCCGTCCGCATCCGTGATCGGCCGATGGCCGGGGCGCGCCAGCAGCAGGTGCGAGACACCGATCGAGCGCTCGAGGAAGCCGCCCTCGCAGTACGCCAGGTAGAACTCCCACAGCCGGCAGAAGCGCGCGTCGAAGCCTTGTGCCTGCACCGCGGGCAACTGCGCCAGGAAGCGCTGGCGCCAGGCGCGCAGGGTCAGCGCATAGGAGTGCCCGAAATCCTGCTGGGCGATCAGTTGCAGGTCGCTGGCTCGGGTCTTGGCCGCCATGATCGCGTTGATCGATGGAATGAAACTACCCGGGAAGACGTAGCGTTTGATGTAGTCGACGCTGCGCCGGGCCTGCTCGTAGCGGTGATCCTCGATGGTGATCGCCTGCAGCAGGGCCACGCCGTCCGGCTTCAGCAGGCGCTGCAACGTGGCCATATAGGTGTCCAGATACTCGGCGCCGATGGCTTCGATCATCTCGATCGAGACCAGCTTGTCGAACTGGCCCTGCAGGTCGCGGTAGTCCTGCATCAGCAGGGTGACCCGGTCCTGCAAACCGGCGGCCTGCACGCGTTCTGCGGCCAGCGCATGCTGTTCGGCGGAAATGGTGGTGGTGGTGACGTGGCAGCCATAGTGCGTAGCGGCATGCACGGCGAAGCCGCCCCAGCCGGTGCCGATCTCCACCACGCGATCGCCAGGGCTGAGCCGCAGCTGCTGGCAGATGCGGTCCAGCTTGCGCCGCGAGGCCAATTCGAGCGATTCGCTTTCATCGGAGAACAGCGCCGAGGAGTACATCAGGTCCGGCGACAGGAACAGGGCGAAGAAGTCGTTGCCGAGATCGTAGTGCGCGGCGATGTTGCGGCGGCTGCCTTCACGGCTGTTGCGGCGCAGGCGGTTCCAGCCGCGCAGCAGCCAACCGCCGACGCGGGCCGGGCCGTGTTCCATGCTGTCGAGAAGATCGCGGTTGCGTACCAGCAGCCGTATCAGCGCGACCAGATCGTCGCAGCGCCATTCACCGTTGATGTAGCTCTCACCTGCGCCGACGCTGCCTTGCGCGGCGACCTTCCTGTAGAACGCCGGGTCGTCGATGGTGACGGTGACATGCAGTTCGCCCCGGGCATCGCCGAGCCAGACTTCGCCGAGCGCGTCACGCACACACAGCCGGCCCTCGCGCAGCGGGGCGAGCTGGGCCAGCAGGCGGCGGCGAAGAAAGGCATCCAGTGCGCCCGGGCGCGGCAGCGCGACCGAAGGAGTCATCGAGTTCATCGCGGTTTCCCGGCAAGGTTGGGGTGGTCGTGGACGGGGTTGCGCTTCAGCCACAGGCGCAAGGCCTGCCAGTGGATGGCGGCCACCACCTGCAGCGTCATCAGCGGATAGCAGGCAAGCACCCGGGCCAGGCCGGGGCCATCCAGTGCGCGGCGCTGCATGGCCTGGGTGGCATCGAACTGGCGGACACCGTCGCGCGAGACCTGCATGTGCACGCGCAGGTCCTCGCCGGGCACGTTGAAGCGCCAGTCATAGCGGCAGTCCATCGGCATGAAGGGCGAGACGTGGAAGCCCTTGTCGAACTGCCAGCGCAGCGAGGTACCTTCATGGGTGGCCGTGGAGACCGGCAGCACATAGGCATGCCGTTCCTTCCACGGGGTGTTGGTGATCTCGGCCACGATGCAGTCCAGGGTGCTTCCATCGGGCTGGTAGCAGTAATAGAAGCTGACCGGATTGAACACATGCCCGGCAAAGCGCAGGTGGGTAAGAAGGCGCACCGGGCCGGCAGGCCGGAAGCCGAGGGTGGCCGCGGCGTGGTCGCGGACTGCATCGGCCAGTGGCCGCGTGGAATCACCGAAGTAGTCGCTGCGGCGGAATTCGGCCAGGTTGCGCCGATTGATCGACCACAGCCAGCGGCCAGCGAACACCGTATCGAGCTCGTCCAGGTCGAGCAGCAGTTGCGCTATCGGGTAACGGAACGCATGCGGGTGCGGGTGATGCCGCCGGTGCATCACCTGCCCGAAATAGAGCGCGCTGGCGCTCATGCCGCGACCTCGCCGGCCGCCGGCAGCAGCCGGTGTGGCTCGCAGGCACGCAGCGCATCGACCACGCGCCGCGCACTGCGGATTCCATCCTCATGAAAGCCCCAGCCCCAGTACGCGCCTGCGAACCAGGTGTGGCGACGGCCCTGCAGCTCGGGCCAGCGCTGCTGGGCCCGGATGGCTGCGTGGTCGTGCACCGGGTGGGCGTAGTGCAGCGTGCGCAGGACCTTGCTCGGGTCGATCGCCTCGCTGCGGTTGAGCGTCACCACCAGCGGCGTGTCACCGGGCAGTCCCTGCAGCAGGTTCATGCAGTAACTGACCGTGCAGGGTGCAGACGGGTCACGCGGCACATGCGCGTTCCATGCGGCCCATGCCTTGCGATTGCGCGGCAGCAGCGTTGCGTCGGTGTGCAGCACCGCTTCGTTGGGCTGGTAGCGGATGGCAGCGAGCACCTCGCGCTCGACAGGGTCTGCGTCACCCAGCAGCGCCAGCGCCTGGTCGCTGTGACAGGCCAGGATCACCTCATCGAAACCCTCCACGCCGGCCGCACTATGCACGCGCGCACCCCACGGCATGCGCTCGACCGAATGCACCGGGCACTGCAGCCGCTCACGCACGCGCCAGCGGGCGCGCAAGGCATCGACATAGCGCGCCGAGCCGCCACTCACCACGCGCCAGGGCGAGCGCCCGGTCATCTGCAGCATCTGGTGGTTGGCCATGAACTGGGCCAGGTAGCGGGCCGGGAACTCCATCACCGAGCGGGTGGGGGACGACCACAGCGCCGATGCCATCGGCAGCAGGTGCTCTTCGATGAATGCCTGGCCGTAGCGCTGGGCATGCAGGTACTGGCCCAGGGTGGGGCCTTCATCCTCGCCCAGCAGCAGGGGCGCGTCCCGGTAGAACCGGCGCAGGTCGGCCAGCATGCCCCAGAACCGGGGTGACAGCAGGTTGCGGCGTTGGCAGAACAGCCCATCCAGCGAGGTGGCGTTGTACTCCACCCCGCTGCGCTCGCTGTGCAGGGAGAAGCTCATCGTCGTAGGTTGGGAGGCCACGCCCAGTTCGTCGAACAATGCCGTCAGCAGCGGGTAGTGCAACGGATTGAAGACGATGAAGCCGGTGTCCACCGCCATCTGCAGGCCATCGACCTGTACGTCGTGGGTATGGGTGTGGCCGCCCAGATAGTCGTTGGCCTCGAACAGCGTGACCTCGTGTTCGCCGTCCAGCCACCAGGCGCTGGCCAGGCCCGCAATACCGGAGCCGATGATCGCGATGCGCATGTCAGTACCTCGCCTTGGCCAGCACCCACTCGGGAATCGGCTTGAGGCCCTTTACCAGGCCGAGGGCCGCCATGACGCGCAGGCCGTACCAGGTCAGGTCCACCTCCCACCAGCGGAAGCCCTGGCGGACCGTTCCCGGGAAGAAGTGGTGGTTGTTGTGCCAGCCTTCGCCAAAGGTAAGCAGGGCCAGCCAGAGGTTGTTGCGGCTGTCATCGCGGGTCTCGAAGCGGCGGCGGCCGAATCGATGCGCCAGCGAGTTGATGGTCACGGTGGCATGGAACAGCACGACGGTGGAAATGAAGAAGCCCCAGACCAGCAACTGCGGTCCCGAGGTGTGCAGGCCCGGCGCCCAGCGCTCCAGCGCGGCGCCGAGGGCATACAGCGCCGCGGCGAGCAGTACGGGAACCGCGGTGTCGAAGCGATCCAGCCAACGCAGTTCAGGGAAGCGCGCCAGGTCGGGGATGCGCGAAAGGTCCGTGGCGAAGGCTTCGCGGGTCAGGAACCAGCCCATGTGGCTGCGCCAGAAGCCGCCTTCACGCGGCGAGTGCGGGTCCAGCGGCTGGTCGGCGTGGCGGTGATGGTGGCGATGGTGCGCGGCCCACCACAGCGGTCCGCGTTGCACGCTGGCGGCCCCGATGACAGCGAATACGAACTGCACCGCTCGCGACGCCTGGAAGGTGCGATGCGAAAAATAGCGGTGGTAGAACGCGGTGATCGCGAACATGCGCACGGCATAGAGCGCCGCCGCAACGATCACTGCGGTCCATGACACGCCCACCCAGATCACCGCCAGGCACGCCACATGCATCAAGGCGAAGGGGACCGCGCGCAGCCAGTCGATCCGCCCGGGGCGGTCGACGGCGCTGTCTGCAGCACTGCCGGTGTCGACCCAGCGCTGCACTGTGCGCAGCAGGCGCCAACGGCGACGGGGGAGGGGCGCTGCAGAGGCCATGAGGGGTCTCGAAGGGGGTCGTGTGTTCTCTATACGCACCACGATGCCCACTGGATGCGTGCTTCCGCTGTTAGTTTCGCTTCACCCGGACGTCACGCCGCAACCGGCAACGAGCGATTGCGCCCAGGCCTGCTGCCATTCGCTCGCGCTGCTCGCGCGCGCGGCAGCGGCGAATCGAACCACCACCTGCGGATAGTGGCCCCGTGCATCGCGCAGGTTGCTGGTGCCCTGGAACTCCAGCAGTCGTCGGTCGGCATCGGCATAGACCAGCTGCAGGCGCGGTGCGATGCCGCCATACCAGGTGTCGAGGCTGACCTCGATCTGCTGAGCGGCCACCCCCTGCCAGCGCAGCGGGGCAGAGCGGCGAATCTGTACAGGGAAATAGCGCTGCCGCCCCGGGACCAGGAAAGGCAGCGAGATGCGCTCGCCGCGCATCAGCGCCGGCCAATGCTGGCGCACGGCGGCGTCAAAGCCGACATCGATCACGGCATCAGCGGGCAGTTCCAGGCGGCGCTGGCGCGATGGCGCATCGGCATCCTCCTTCCAGTCGACCAGGACACTGCCGCCGGCCACCTCGATCTGCACCTTCTGGCCGCTGCGCAGGTCGTCCAGCGAGTAGCCGCGCGCCTGCGGGCGGGATGTCGCGGGCAGGTGCTTGCGGGCGAAGGGGCGCCCATCCGGGCACTGGTACAGCACCCAGCGTTCGGCGCCTTCGGTCGCGTCGCGCTGCCAGTGCACTTCGCGATAGGCGGCGGCGCCTTGCCCGGTGCTGGCAAGGCCTTCGGTCCGCAGCCAGGGGGCGGCCAGCGCGGCGTGGGGGAGGCACAACAGCAGCCAGGCGGTCCGCATGATCGTCATCCGCAGGGAGGGCCCCGGTCATACGTCAGGCGCGGCCGGATGGATGCGGTCCGTGGCCTGCATCCAATCGCCACCCACGCGCGTACAGAGGACAGACCTTCACCTGCCCGCCGCGAACGCAGATGTACCCTGACGCTGCCAGCACTCTCCTCACCTTCGATACCGCACGCATCGTGTCCAGTTCCCAGCAGCCGAGCAGCGAGCCGACGAACTGGGCCGGTGACATGGACAGGGTCGCCCGCCTGCGCGACCGCGACTGCTTCATGCGGATCTACGACCATTTCATGCCACGGCTGTGCGTCTATCTGCGCGGCCTCGGCGCACCTGACGCTGTGGCCGAAGAACTGGCGCAGGAATGCCTGCTGCGGTTGTGGCTGCGCGCGGCCGACTACGATGCCGCCCAAGGGGCGCTGAGTACCTGGCTGTACCGGATTGCCCGCAACCTGCATATTGATCGGGTGCGGCGCGAGCGCAGCTGGCTGCAGGTGCAGGCGGCGGTGGAGGATGCGGCAACCCTGGATATGGTCGAACGCATCAGCGCCGAACAGTTCGCCGACCAGGCGCGGCTGCGCCAGCGCATCAACGAGCTGCCTGCCGTGCAGGCGCGATTGGTGCGGATGTCCTATTTCGAAGCGAAGAGCCACAGTGAGATTGCCGAGGCGCTGGGCATGCCGCTGGGCACGGTCAAATCGCATCTACGACGTGCGTTCCTGCAACTGCAGTCGAAAGTGGGAGGTGCGCTGTGAATCCGCACCACCACCTGCACGAATCCACGTTGATGAGCTATGCGGCCGGTGCGCTGCCCGCGCCGTTGAGCATCGTGGCCGGCGCCCATCTTGAACACTGCCCGCAGTGCCGCCAGCGCCTGCGTGAGGCCGAAGCGATCGGGTCGGTGCTGCTGGAGCAGACGCAACCTGCGTCAGCCGAAGGTGACGCACGCCGGAGCGCGTTGCGCGAGGCGATGCTGGCGCAGCTTGCCAGCGAGTCGCCCGTCGGCCTGCCCATGGTGGCGAGCGTGCCGCAGCGGGAGCGCCCGGAGGCCGATCCTGATCACCTGCCTGTGTCGCTGCACCCGTACTTCGGTGCGTCGCTGGCAGCCCTGCGTTGGCGCTGGATGGCGCCGGGCGTGCACTGCATCCGCGCCGAACAGATGCCATCGCTGATCATGCTGAAGATCGCGCCGGGCAAGTGCCTGCCGATGCACAGCCACGGACGCAGTGAGCTGACCCAGATCCTTCGCGGTTCGTACAACGACGCGCTGGGCCTGTTCGCGCCGGGCGATGTGGCGGACCTGGATGAGGAGGTGGAGCACCAGCCCGTCACCGCACCGGGTGTGCCGTGCATCTGCGTGTCCGCGCTGGATGCGCCGCTGGTGTTCAGTGGCTGGCTGGCGCGGAAGATCCAGCGTTTCGTGAAGCTTTAGGGTGACCACAATGGCGGCTGCCGGTGCATTGCGGGTTCTGTTGACCGGCGCTACCGGGTTGGTGGGGCAGGGCGTGGCCCTGGCCTGCCAGCAGTCGAGGCAGGTGGCTGAGCTGACCGCGTTGGTCCGGCATCCGGGCAACCTCCGCGGTGCGGGCAGCGAACTGATCGTGCCGGAGTTCCTGCACATCGAAGCGCGGCAGGATGAACTGGCAGGGTTCGATGCCTGCTTCTACTGTGCCGGTGCGCCACCGGTAGGCACCGCCGAGGCCGAGTACCGTCGCGTCACGCTGGACACCACGCTGGCCGTTGCCCGGGCGTGGGCAGCGGCCAATCCGCAGGGCTGCTTCCTGTATGTGTCCGGTGCAGGCGCAGATGCGGACAGCCGGCTGATGCCGCTGCGCATCAAGGGCGAAACCGAGCAGGCGCTGCAGGCATTGCCGGTTCGCACGGTGATGTTACGCCCGGGTGGCGTGCGCCCGGTGGAAGGCACCGGCACCCGCCATGGCTTGCTGAAGCCGTTGTACTGGGGTGGCGCGCCGCTGATGAAACTGGCAGGCGCGATCGCGCCCTCGCTGGTGACCAGCAATCTGGCGTTGGGCCAGGCAATGATCGCGCTGGCCGGCCGGGAGCATCCGCCGGCCACGGTGGAGTGCGCGGACATCAACGGGATCGCAGCGGGAGTGCGCGATCCGGCGCCTTGACCTCAGTGCAGCGCGGCGTCCAACGCGGTGCGTACCGCCTGCGCCAGATCACTGCGGGTGAACGGCTTGGGCAGCAGCGCGGCCGCACGGCCCTGGCTGCCGACCGCATCGTGGTCACGCGGGTAGCCCGAGGTGAACAGCACCGCGACGTCCGGCCAGCGTTCGCGCACTTCGCGCACCAGTTCCCAGCCCGACATGCCAGGCATCACCACGTCGGAGAACAGCAGGTCCACCGTGGTGTCAGGGCGCTCCAGCAGGCGCAGGGCCGAAGGGCCGTCGTGTGCTTCCAGCACGCGGTAGCCCAGCATGCGCAGCGCGTCCACGGTATGGGCACGGACATCATCGTTGTCCTCGGCTACCAGGATGGTCTCTTCGCGCGGCGAATAGCCGGCCAGCCCGGTCTGCGGTGCCGTTCCCTCACAGGGCAGGGCCAGCGTCGAGCGCGGGAACATCATGGTGATGCTGGTGCCGCCGCCTTCCACCGAATCGATCAGCACATGCCCGCCGGACTGCTTGACGAAGCCGTGCACCATCGACAGGCCCAGGCCGGTTCCCCGGCCCACCTGCTTTGTGGTGAAGAAGGGCTCGAATACCCGCGCCAGCGTGGCCGCATCCATGCCGTGTCCATTGTCGCGGACCCGCAGCATCACGTACTCGCCCGGCGCTGCATCAGGGAACAGGGCGGCGTAGTCGTGGTCGAGATGGCTGTTGTCCACTTCGATGACCAGCCGACCACCGTGCGGCATGGCATCGCGGGCATTGACGGCCAGATTGAGCACAGAGGCCTCCAGCTGGCTGACGTCGATCTCGATGCACCAGATGTCCTCGGCGACGCGGATGTCCAGCAGCACCAGTTCGCCCAGCGCACGCTGCAGCATGTCATGCATGTCCAGCAGGCGGTCGTTGAGGTTGGCGGCCTGGCTGTGCAATGGCTGGCGGCGAGCGAACGCCAGCAGGCGCTGGGTCAGGCTGGCGGCGCGGCCGACGCCCTTGAGGGCGTTGTCCAGTGCACGGCCGAGCATCGCCCCGGACTCTCCGGCACGCTCGCTGAGCAGCATGGCGTGCTCGACGTTGCCGGAGATGACGGTGAGGATGTTGTTGAAATCGTGGGCGATGCCGCCGGTGAGCTGGCCCACCGCCTCGATCTTCTGCGCCTGCCGCAGCGCGTGCTCGGCCTGCAGCCGGGCGGTGGTTTCCACCGCCTCGGAAACCACGGCGGTGACCGCGCCCTCGGCATCCAGCAGCGGGCGGAACGAGAAATCGAAGCTGCGCCGGCCGGTCGGCAACTCCAGATCAAGCGCATGCAGCGAACTGTGCCCCTTGGCGGCATTGGCAACGGCCCGGTCAACGGTCGCGCCGACGTCATCAGTGCCAGCGAACCAGGGCGACTGACCGAAACGCAGGCCCATCACCTCGGGCTTGTCGGCCAGCACCGCGGCCAACGAGGCGATGTTGGCATCCACCACCTGGCCCGCGAGGTCCAGTAGCACCTGGTGCTGGAAACTGGATTCGAAGATCGCCTGCAGCCGTCGCTTGCTGGCCCGCAGCTCGGTGGTGCGCGCCTGCACCTGCCGTTCAAGCAACTGATTGTCCTCGCGCAGCGCCAGCTCGGCCTGCTTCAGCCCGGAAACGTCGCTGCCCAGGCAGATGTAACCCACCACCTCTCCATCGGCGCCGCGTTCGGGCACGCAGTCCATCTGCACGAAGCGTGACTCGCCACTGCGGTGCGCCAGCTCCACCTGGAAGCTGCTGCGCTCGCCCCGCAGCACCTGTTGCAGGCTGGGCAGCGCATGCTCAAACGCTGAAATGCCGCTGACATCGCGCGCGCTACGGCCCAGCAGCTCGGTCAGGCTGATGCCGTGCCAGTCCAGGAATGCCTTGTTGGCAAAGCGGTAGCGGTGCTCCTTGTCGAGCTGGGCGATCAACGCCGGCACGGCATCGGTTACCTGCTGCAACTGGGCCTGGCTGTCGTTCAGCGCGGCCTGTGCATCGGCCAGCTGGCTGCGTTCGCGGGCTTCCTGCTGTGCACGCCGGATGGCATCCGGCAAGCGCTGCAGCCGCTGCTTGACCACGTAGTCGCGTGCGCCGCGGGTCAGCGCCTGCACTGCCAGTTCTTCGGTAAGCGTGCCGGAAACGAAGATGAAGGGGGTGTGCGGAATCCGCTCGCGTGCAAGCGCGAGGGCCGCATCGCCGTCGAAGCCCGGCAGCACGTGGTCGGCCAGGATCACGTCGAACCCGCGGTGGTCGATCGCCTCGATGAAGGCGTTGCGGGACCACACCCGCTCGACCTCGAAATCCAGGCCGGCGCGTTGCAGCTGTGCGGTGATCAACTCCGCATCAAGCGCACTGTCCTCCAGCATGAGGATGCGCAGG
>NZ_JAOEDV010000025.1:0-56303 GCF_029837545.1 Stenotrophomonas sp. GD04024
CGCTGGAACGCGTTAAGCCGCGACGGCTTCGGCCACTTCGTGCGACGGCAGGGTGGCCAGCGCGCCGGCAATGGCGTCTTCACGGTGCTGCGGCGAGTAGGCGATGCCTTCGGCACGCACGAACTCGACCTCGTTGATGCCCATGAAAGCGAACACCTGGCGCAGGAACGGCTCCTGGAAGTCGGCCGGCGAGTCGGTGTAGATGCCGCCGCGGCTGCTGGCGATGATCACCCGCTTGCCACCGGCCAGGCCGACCGGGCCGTTCTCGGTGTACTTGAAGGTGCGGCCGGCCACGGCCACGCGGTCGATCCAGGCCTTCAGCGTGGACGGAATGCTGAAGTTGTACATCGGCGCGCCGATCACCACGATGTCGGCGTCCAGGAACTGCTGCATCACCTGTTCAGCATCGGTCGCCTCGGCTGCATCGGTCTTGGCCAACGAACTGCTGCGCAGATGCGGTACCGGATTGGCGTCAAGATCGCGATAATCGACCTGCAGGCCATCGATCTGGCCGGTGAAGCGGGCGACCACGGCGGCCGACAGCTGGCGGGACACGGAGTTGTCGCCAAGCACGCTGGCGTCGAGATGCAGAAGCTTCATGGCAGTCACCTATGTTCTGGGAGGAAGGGGCGGGGTGGCCCCGCCGACGGAGAGAACGATAGGTTGTTGCAAAGGCGGGATAAAGGTGGTTGAATGCCACGTATTGTTCTAGATATGGAACTCGGGCATGCATGACCTGAATGATCTGTACTACTTCGCGATGGTGGTCGACCACGGCGGATTCGCCGCCGCCGAGCGCGCACTGGGCATCCCCAAGTCGCGCCTGAGCCGCCGCATCAGCCAGCTGGAAACCGACCTGGGCGTGCGCTTGCTGCAGCGCTCGACGCGCCGTTTCGCGGTCACCGACGTCGGCACCAGCGTGCACCGCCACGCGCAGACCATGCTGGCCGAGGCGCAGGCCGCACGCGAAGTGGTGGACCGCCTCAGCGCGGAACCGCGCGGCGTGGTGCGCGCCAGCGTGCCGGTGTCGCTGGCGCAGATGCAGCTGCCCAAGCTGCTGCCCAGGTTCCTGGAGCAGTACCCGAAGGTGCGCCTGCAGCTGAACATCAGCAACCGCCGCGTGGACATCATCAATGAAGGCTACGACGTCGCGCTGCGCGTGCGTTCGCGCCTGGACGACGACGGCAGCCTGGTGATGCGCAGCTTCGGCCAGGTGCAGGAACTGCTGGTGGCCAGCCCGAAGTACCTGGACCGTGCCGGTCGCCCGAAGGACCCGGAAGAGCTGACCCAGCACGTCACCCTCAGCATCAGCGAAGACGAAGCGCGCCAGCGCTGGGAGCTGCATGGCCCGGAAGGCGAAGTGCGCCGGGTTGACCTGCAGCCGCGCGTGGCCGGCTTCGACTTCCCGCTGCTGCAGAGCATGGTGAAGGACGGCTTCGGCATCACCATGCTGCCGGAAACCGTGTGCGCCGATGCGGTGCGCAATGGCGAGCTGGAAGTGGTGCTGCCGGACTGGTCGCTGCCACAGGGCGTGTGCCACGCCGTGTTCGCCTCGCGCCGCGGCCTGCTGCCGGCGGTGCGGGTATTCATCGACTTCCTGGCCGAGCACCTGCCGCCGCAGCTTGAGGCCTCGCGCCTGGACTGCGGTGGTGCCTGTGAGAAGGCCAAGGAGCGGATCAAGGCCAGTGCACTGGGTGCGCTGGCGGTGGACGCGGGCTGAGGGTTGCCTCACCGCTCACGCTGAGCTTTCAAAAGGTAGCGCCGGGCCATGCCCGGCGTTGCTGTTTCCGGCGACTGTTACCTTCGCCCAAACAACCTTGCCCAGAAGCCGGGCCGAGCCTTTACCACCGTTGCAGGCGTGGCGGTGACCGGTTCCTCCAGCACGGCCATCAGCTCCGGGCTGCGTGGCTTTCTCAGGAAGCGTGCATAGTCCAGATAGCTGGTCACCTTGCTGGTGTACAGGCTCGCGGGCATTGCCGGTAGCGCGGCGCCCTGCAGCAGTACCCGCAATGCCTGTGGGCGGTCCAGGCGGATCGCCTCGAACACGGCGGTACCGCCGCATTCGGGTTCAATCTGGTTGGCCCGCTGTGGCGCATCCTTCAGCAGGGAGCGCAGCGCATCCACGTCATCACGCTCCACCGCGGCTACCAGCTGCGCGAGTGCCTCGGCTTCATCGGGCGCCAGACTGTCGCGATAGGCCTGGTCGGCGATCTCGCGCTCGTCGCGGCCATCTCCGCCTTGGATGCACAGGAAATCCGTGACCAGTGCCACCGGGATGCCGGATGTATCCAATGCCCAGTAGGTGGGATAGATGCCATCGCCCCATCCGCTGGTGAACACGACCAGGCCGTGCGGCGAATCCTCGCCCCAGGGCCGGTACTCGGCCCCTTCATCCAGGCCGTCGTGGTCGATCAGCGCATCGGACCATGTTTCGTTGCCCTGATCGATCAGCGCAAGCAGCGCCTGCTGGGTAGCGGTGTCCATGAAACATCCGATGCCGGCGTCGACCGGGTAGCCAATGAAGCTGTTCTCATCCAGGCCGGTCAGGTCCTGTGTGGTCCAGCGCGCCATCTGCCAGTGCAGCGCGCACGCGGTGAGCGTCCGCCGGGGCTTGAACCAGACCACGGCCAGCGCCGGGCGGCCGCTGTGCACGATGATCTCGACCGGATGCAGGCCCGCCGGGGCGGTGTAGTCGGCCAGCGCGGGTGCCTCAGTCTGGACCAGCGGATCACAGACCACCAGGTGCCCGCTGCTGACCGGCAGATTGCCGGCAAAGCTGCGGGTCAGGGCGACCGCGGCCAGCTGGGTGTCGTCCAGCAGGCAGGTGCGCAGGTTCGCCAGATCGAGGTGGGCCATGGCGGCTCCGGTTGCGGGTGATGCCCCACCGTGCCGGATGCGAAGGGCAGGGGCAAGGATGGTCTTGGGCAAAAGCGCTTCACGTGCGAGAATACGCCGCTGCCCGGGCAACCGGGACCCCGATTGGAGAGATGGCCGAGCGGTTTAAGGCACCGGTCTTGAAAACCGGCGAAGGGTTAAACCTTCCGTGGGTTCGAATCCCACTCTCTCCGCCAGATCATCGCAAATAATTGATTTATATGATTATTTGCATGATTTGATTGGCGGTTGAATGGGACACAAGTCGGGACACATCTCCCGCATGCGCATCCCTTACAATCTCGTTCGAGCTGCTTCCGGCAACTTCTCTTTCCGCCAGCGTGTTCCCGGTGATCTACACGCAGTTGTGGGTCTTAGGCTCATCAAACGCGCTCTAAACACTGCCAACAATGGCTGCGCTTGTATGCGCGCAACCTTGCATGAAGAAAAGGAAGCTTACATTGAGGCCTACCGCAAGCATCTTGAAGCCAAGCATCGGCAGAAGACCCATGGCTGGATCGAGTGCAGGCGCGAAGCAAAGCGATTACTGATCGGGCAGAGCTTGACGCTTTAGCGGTAAGAAGGTAATTGCACCTACCCAAGTTCACTTGGTAGACACAGGTATCCCGAAATAATAAATATCTAATTTACTGCTAATTCTGGATTTCTGTTTTGTTGTGTCTAACTCAGCAAATCAGGAGATCCAGTGCGTTATAAGCGACATCGGAAATGCCATGCAAGAGAGCGGTATCTATACGCTCTCAAGTTTAAAATTGGTGCAGTCTATATCGGCCATACGGTTGGCATGGAACGCAGGTGCAAGGAGTACGAGTCAATTGCTGGCGGTTGGCCAAGCGCTTTCGAGTTCCAACACCTATCGACGATTCAGGGCGCCCAGCTTGACGCTGAAGATCACGAGAGGGCTTGGCGCTATGTCGCTGCCTCACTCGGGCATCGCATCTTCGCTAAGCCCCCAGGAATTGTCGTGGACTGCAGGCGTCAGCAGATGCCTAATAGTCTGAAGCTCTCGAAGACCATCTGCTTGCCCACTACTAGAAGCCAATTCGGTCAGAGAATCTGGGGTGCTTTATATAATGCGTTAATTTCATTTCGTCGCTGAAGCATAAGCTGTGACAGTTGATTGCAATTGCTATAAATATTCATGTAATTAAATAGAATAAGGAAATAATTACATGAAAGTAAAATTATGTTTGGGAAAAGAGTATCAAGTAACACTGCTAGACAAGACCGTCGTTACGCTAATTGTTCATGGTGCAAGTCCGGGTGTTGTCCAGTTCACGCTCGATGGCATCTACTGGGAGCATCCGGACATTGATTTCCTGCACTGGTGCAACATTGAGGTCGTTAAGGGCGTCGCCAGATAACGCCTCGGCCATTAGTGAGCAGGCCCAGGCGGTTGCCTGGGTCTCCACGTCTCATCGAGCTAATCTCTCTCGATGACCTGCTGTGTATCGCCATCATATCGATAGTGAACAATTTCACCGTTGATTAAAAGCTGCACCGCCATCTCAATTGCAGGTAACGGAGCAATGAACCACTCCCTCGGAGTGTGCTCCTTGCCGAGGTCATCAACCACCTGCACGTCTAAGCAATACTTGCCAAAAAAGGTATGAAGCAAGCTTTCAAACTTTTGTGGATTGAGGTTGTAGCATCTGTAGGCGGAGATGATCTTGACGCCCGACATAAGATAGGTCGGTTCTCGCTTGGCATTCTTGATTCGCTGAGGCACTGGAACAGTCGAATAGCCAATCTTATATAGATGGCTTATGCTCCTGATGTCGTCGCGCTCACTTGTTGAGCTCAGGATGTAGATGTAGCCCGTTTCAATGTCGTCGTCTTTGACTTGGTCCAACTCATCCAAGGCTTGATCACTGTGGCTAAGGACGCGGCGTCCGGCAGGATCTTTGTAAAGCTCAGTAGCTAGGGAACGCAGAAGCATGTTGCTTTCCGTCCCATTCTCAAAGATGCATCGAAGCCTGGCATTGACCTTCTTATTCCGAATCTCTTTCTCGCCGACTTCGGCGACATATGCCATGACGCCATGTAGAACGAAAAAGTGGCCGGGTTGAATTTGCTGTTCGCCAGTGAAGGCGCGCATTTCCCTCAACCCCTGTTTGAGTTCTGCATGACAGAGGACGAACAACGACTCAAAGTTGGCAAAGTCCAGGCATGGCTTGCGCGACGCAATCCGCTCTGGCATGCGTATGTTGGATGGAACGTTTCTGAGCGTGAAAATGCTCTCAGGATCGGGTCCAAGAAGACCCATATCATCATCGTCCAAGATATCGTCGAGGGACTCAATTGGCCTTTTAATCAGCCCAAGATTGTCGATGGGACGAAGCGCTTCGGCTTTGGCTGGGCTATCGTTGATGCCGCTCAATCTGCTGTTGAGCTTGAACTCGTGCATGTCCTTTGGGTTCGCCTCCGGCATACGTCCGTGATCTTTGACGAATTCCTCAATCTCTTTGAAAGAACCAAGAAGGCGCTGGTCCTGAGTCATTGCTTCGGGCACCCGAGATTTGACCTTGAGCAGGCCAATCTCGTCGTCCCCGATCAACTGGATCAGTGTCTCTCGCTTCATAGCCCTTCTTTACGCCTCTCGTTACGAATGTAGATCAGCGCCTGACCCATTCGAACTTCGAGGGGATCAGTTGAGTCTGGGCTAGGTGGGCGTCCGTTTAGACGATTGAATTCTTTGATCTTCGGCCAAAGGATGACAGCTTCCTCCTCCGTCATCGCAATTCGGGTAGCTTCAATTGCTTCCTTGATCAGCTTCAAGACGCCCACAGTGACCGACTTGGATAGGATCTCGAACGCTGCCTGGAAGGGATTTATCCGGTCGATCAGGTCGATGTGCAGCTCATCGATGTTGATGAACTTCCCCGCCATCTTGATGAAACGCTTATCACCGTCTTCCTTGTATTCCCCGCCCTTGATCACAGAGTCCACCACGACCTGCTGACGAACTTCTTCAACCTCTTCGTCCGTCAGGTCGGGGTAGGTCATCCGAATGATCTTAGGGATCATGACCTTGTTGATCACTTCGGGATCCACTCCACCAGGAAGCGCCTTGACGATTTGGTCATCCTGCAAAATCTTGGCCTTGATATCATTGAGGTCTGATTCAATGATGTCCTTAACTCGTTTGGTCGAGGGCTCCTTGAACCCGCCAATCTTTACTTCGCCAGGTCCTGGGAGATCGTCCTCGTTAACCTTGGTCTTAAATTTAAAGACGGGAGCAAGCACTTGTTCCATCAGCAGGGAACAGGTGATCGCTTTGAGCATGTTGTTGACGGCCAGCTTCACCAAGTCGTCCTCCGCTTCGGGCTGAGCGATTAGGTTGGTGAACTGTGCATGCGTTTTGTTACTGCTATCGCGTGTGCAGCGCCCAATGATCTGGATCACTTCGGTCAGCGAGCCGCGATAGCCAACCGTGAGCGCATGCTCACAAAACGACCAGTCGAAGCCTTCCTTAGCCATCCCTAGCGCGATGATCAGGTCCAGGTCGTCGGGCGATTTGATCTTGCGCAGGTAGCCTACGATGCGATCACGGGCTTTGGGCTCATCTTGCACCAGGTCGGCGACCTTGATGATCTTGCCGTCTTCCTTGCGTTTGACATGGATTACACCAGTCTCTGAGTCTTGAAACTGGACGCTGCCAATGATGTCCAGGATCGTGTCAACTTCCTGGTGCTTGTCTTGAGTCGACTCGCCTGAACGCACACTTGGGATGTGGAGGATGGTTTTCTTGTCGGTATCAAGGACATCCTTGATCGCAGTCAGGTATTTGTGTTGGTAGAAATGATAGCCAATGCCAAGTGACTTCAAATACGTGTAGCCATTGAGCTGCTCGTAGTAGTTGTAAGTGACCTTGGTGAATTTGGCTTCGTCTTCTGGCAGCAGCACCGGAACACTGTCTCCACGGAAGTAGGAGCCAGTCATTGCGACGATGTGCACGCTCGACTTCTGCATCACAGTCCGAAGCAGCAGTCCAAGGCGGCTGTCTTCGTCAGCGGAAACATGGTGGAACTCGTCAATGGCTAGCAGACAGTCGTTGAACATCTCCTCTTCAAGCGCTTCAAAGGCCGCGCGAAGAGTTGAGTGGGTGCAAACAAGCACACGGTCTTCGCCCTCCATGAACCGCAAGAAGGCCTGAACCTTGCTTCCGTCTCCGCCGGGTGTGCAGAGGTTGTTCTGTGCCTCAACAACCCAGTCCGCGAAGAAGCCGTGGGTGGAAAGGTCTGTGCTATCAAACGAAGCGCCAATAGATCGCTCCGGCACCGCGATGATCGCTTTGCGCAACCCTTGCTTATAGAGCTTATCTAAGGCGAGGAACATGAGTGCGCGGCTCTTGCCTGACGCCGGGGGAGCTTTAAGCAACAGGTATTGGCTGTCGCGCGCCTCATAGGCACGAACCTGCATCTCACGCATGCCGCGTGAGTTGATCATGGTGCTTTCACCAGTCTGTTCGTAGCTGACTTCGACGATGTTAGGCATTCTTGCTCTCCGTTAGCTTGCGATGTAGATCGAACATCCTTTTCAATCTCTGAGTTGCATTGCTGTCATCAGGAAGGCCGTAGATTTTCTCAATGACTTTATCCAACCGGTTGTGTGCCTTGCGCAGTTCCGGGGGCATTGTCTCCGGATCGTAGAGTTCCGCCAAGGTCAGCTCTGAGTAAGTCTCTCGCGCACCTAGGAGCTGCATCACAATCTTTTCAACCTCCGTCTTCGATGCGCTTTGCACCTTTGGCAGTGGGAAATTGTTGTAACAGATCGCTGCCGAATATCGAACGCGCGTCTCCAGCTGACCACAAACTGCCTTGACCCACTCAATGTGCATGCGAGACGACAGCAGTCCGAAGAGGAATGCGTCTGCATTTGGGACTACATAGATCTGGTTCGAGGCAATGATCGACGGCTGCATGAAGGCGACCGGAAGATAGTCACGGCGTTCCGACGAGATCGTAGGTAGGGCGAGATAGGGCGTTGATGGCTGTCGGATTTCAGCAAAGAGATGAGGCGTGCTCGCCAGCCTCACTGTCGTCTCGCGATCACTCTCCGAGCGCCATTTTCTGACGGCAGCAAGTTTTCGCTTGATCGGCGGAAATGACCGAGCATGATCGACATCTTCACCAATCCAAAGACAGTAGCGCTCGGTCCCATACAGCAGTTCTTTAGCGCCGACAAAAGGACGGAAATACTCTGCCGATTGGGGGTAGTCCCCTACTATGGAGCTACGTTCTTCGGACGTGATAGTCATGTTTCCATCGTCGAGTGCGAAGCTCCCATAGTTAATGGCGGGGATAGCAGAAAGCTGCTTCTTCCGTGAGACAACATAGTCGTCAGGGCCATCAACGAGGTATGGGCTGATGTTGGAAACAGTAGCTCGGAGGCCATTGTTGTAAAGGAACTTCGGCGCTTTCGATTTCTGGCGAACTCCAACGACTACGCAAGTCACGCCTGCGTTGAGCTTGGCGTTGTTGGTCCACTTGAAAGAGGTGTGCGCGAAACCAATCTCCACACCCTTCCCAAGCAGGTGCCCCCATAGCGTTCCGACTTGGACACCTTGGCAGATCGAATTTGTTGATACAAAGGCGAAGGAGCCAGCGCCGTTCGCAATGTAATCCGTTGCTCGAAGGAACCAAATTGAGATGTAGTCAAGATCGCCATTTCCCTTGATGCCTGGGAACGCACTCTTTGTCTCAATCTTCTGGAGGGCAGTTTGCTGTCTAGCTCCCAAGTAGGGCGGATTTCCCAAGATGTAGACATGTCCCTCATTGCTGGGACAGACGCTCCGCCAGTCAACCTTCGCTGCGTTGTCTCGAACAATCTTGCCACTCGGCTTCAAGGGCAGGGTTGGCATAAATTTGCCGAAGCGCTTGACATACGCCAAGTTCATTTGGTGCTCGGCGAGCCACAACGCCAGTATTGCTACTTCATGTGCGAAGTCATCGAGCTCGATGCCGTAGAACTGAGAAAGCTGGATGCCCGTGATGCCGAGATCCGCCTGCTTGCTCATGTGCGCAAGCTGGTTGAAGATCTCCATCTCCAACTTTCGAAGTTCCTTGTAGGCGATGATCAGGAAGTTGCCTGAGCCGCAGGCCGGATCAAAGATCTTTAAGCTACGCAAGCGCCCAAGAAGCTCGTTTAGCTTCTTAGGGCTGTGCTTTCCCTCTTCGAATTCCTCGTAAAATTGGTTGAGGAAAAGCGGCTCGATGACCCGCATGATGTTCTGTGAGGACGTGTAGTGCATTCCCATGTTGCCGCGCTTCTTGACATCAACCACGGCTTGAATCATGGAGCCAAAGATATCGGGATTAATTTCGGACCAATTGAGCCCGGACCCGCATTCAATTAGGATCTTTCGTGACTTTGCTGAAAACTTTGGCGCAGGATGCTGCTCAGCGAACAGCCCGCCATTGACGTAGGGAAAGTCGGAAAGATACTTGGGTAGGTTTTCCCGATTTTCGGTGTTGAGTGTCTGAAAGAGAGCATCGAGATAGGCCTGGACATCGCTCCCATCCTTAGAGGTATGAGATTCGATGCTGTTTGAAAATAGCTTGTCGTCGAAAATTCCAGTGTCTTCGGCAAAGAAGCAGAAGAGCAGGCGCGAGAGGAAGACGTTAAGGCTATGCGTCGATTTTTCATCGTTAGCTGGATTATCGGCCTTGAGTAGATCGAACAGCTTTGCCATTTCCTCCGCTGCTTTGACGTCAGCCGGATTGTCAGTTCGATCAACGGCTTTCTCCATTCCCGCCCACGGCAGAAGGAAGTCGAAGTGCTTTGGTAGTTCGACGAACAAGATGTTGAGTGTTTCCCCTGTCTTTGTGTCTAGGGCATAAAAACGCTCAAAGTTGGTGACAATGACGAAGCGCGGAGCATGCTTGTCCACGGCTGGGGATGCGATCAGCGCACTGGCGTAGCTCTCCACATCGTCAAGCGGGGTGCTGGCATAGAGCGCCTTCTTCTTCCACAGGACAACGCCCTCCACCTTCGAAAGGTTGTAGCTACCCTTGTCCTTGCTCTCGAGCCGAGCTATCGAAGCTTTTGGCTGCCCATATGCGGACAGTAGTTCGTATAAGAATCGATCCTGATTCGGCGCAAGCACCAGCTGCCGGACAGACTCTCCAATTTCTGCAATTTTCATACTTCCCCCTGTCCGCCAGGTCCTCTAGCGGCCAAAATAGTTGTGTGGCATTTTTGCTATGTTACCAATTATGCCGCTTGGGCTCGCTTAGTGGCAGGCTCATCAGGCCGCCCTACCAGGTCCGTCAGGAAGCATCAGTCTCTGGGGCCAGGCTCACCGTCCAATGTCCACCTTCCTCCAAGTGAGGGGTGAGCAGGTCATAGGTCTTCAACATGTCTACAAGCCCGGAATGCCCGTAGGCACTGGGCGAAAAGGCCGAATCGGCACGCTTCAAATACTGGCTCAGAGCGCTTACGCTGACCCGGCCATCGGGCGTGCCTGCGGCCAGGAGGGAGACGGCTTCCACGACGAATCGTGGCCTACGCTTGATCTTGGCAGACGGGGTGGAAGCAGCGGCGTGCTTGGGCTGGGCAGGGGCCCGAGGTTTGGCTTCCGGGGTCTCGGCGTCCGGTGCTTCCGCAGTGGCTTGTTCAGGGCTCCATTCGAAGAACCGGTCGCACGCATTGCGCAGTGCATCGGGCGTTTTTGCTTCGCCCACAATGAAGACCGTAGCGCCGCGTTCTCTCAGTCTGCGGCTGAGATATGCAAAGTCCGAGTCGCTCGTTACCAAACAAAAGACCTCTGCACGCTTGTCGAACAGTGCCTCTTGAGCATCAAGAGCAAGCGCAATGTCAGCTGTGTTTTTCTTCGAAGCGTATTGGTATTGAAGGCATGGGGTGAACGCCTGTCGGACCAGTGCCTGCTCCCACGAATTGCTGAGTGTCGCCTTGTTGCCATAGCCCCGGCGAAGGATCACACGACCCGCCTGAGCTGCCATCAAAAGGGCGAAATCGATGATCGCTGGGGCAACGTTATCGCAGTCGATCATGACCGCGGCGGTTGCATCTTGCTGTTGCTGTGCCATACCTGCTCTTCCTTGTCTTAGTCCAGGCATCCTGCCGATGCTGCAACGGCACTATCTCACGATGACCTGCTTCCATTCGCCACTCTAGCGTCCGATACTGGTGGCGCAAGTGTATAGAACACCCGGGCCCTGGAACGTCGCGCTTTGTGTAGATGAGTCCGAGGGGCCAAATCATTGATTTAAATAGCCTGGATTTATCCCGATTCGCCGGCGGGCTGGTAAATGCCAACTGATCTCAGATTTGGAGGATTGATCTTTATGACAAACCATAACGGGCAAATCCCTGGTGCAGCTGCGCCGAGCATGATCATCACCCAGGCATACTGGAGAAGTAAAAACTCTGAATTCATCGACTGGGCGGCTGTGCGCAATGCCATGGTGCAAGCGAAGAAGTATGGGTGTGCGACTTCTACAGACATCGACGCCGCAAAGGACGGTGGCGTTTCCACAAAGCGGCTAGGCGAGATTGCGGCATGCCTAGATGGCGTATTTAACGGTGCGGTCGGGCGGCATCCAGACGACCAGCGCCCGGGAGGAAGGGTGATGTAAAACCCGCTATTCTATTTTGGGCGAAAAGCTGACTGGTAAGCCTTAACTTGCTGTAAGGGGGGAGTGTGAGTTCATTGGACGAAGAATATTTAAATTTTTTAGAGCATCTCGGTGCGTCGAATGCTGACGTCGAGGTGCGTCGTGTAGCGCATGTCATCCACCTGCACCTCCAACGCATCGCTGACGCCCCAAGTGCCGGTGGCCGTAGGTCACAGAACGTTGCAGCATTGCTCCGGGGAAGCTTGCACCGAGTTGAGCAGCTGCCTGAGCTCGGAGCTCGCGCTGACCAGGATGCCCTCACTTGGTCTGACTTGAAGTCACTCAAAATTGGGCCGTTTCGTGGATTCAGAAGAGAGGAGATCTTCGACCTAAGCAAGCGAGTGACCCTTTTCTACGGTCCTAACGGAAGTGGCAAAACAAGCCTCTGTGAGGCCATCGAGTATGCGCTGACTGGTGACGTCGAAGAGGCTTCACTCAAGCGAGCAGGAGCTTTGGGGAGCTATTTCACCAACATCCATGAAGGTCGATACTTGGCACCTGTGCTCTTCTCTCAAGGTGACGATGAGGGCGTTCCGGTTGTGCCTGTTCCGGGTCTGCTGCGCTTTGCAATCATCGAGAAGAATCGGATCGAGAGCTTCGCCAGGATCGCTGCACGCACGCCAGCCCAGGCTGGGGAGCTCATTGCATCGCTCTTTGGGCTTGAGGAATTTAGCGATTTCGTCAAGCAATTTCCCGCTGAAATCGATATCGGATTGTTGCTTGAAACGCCGAAGAAACTGCTCCTTGAAGGCAAGGCATCTGCCCTTGCCGCTGCTCAAGCGTGTCTCCGAGACGCAGATGTAACGTCAAATGCGTTCGTTGACGAGCTAAGCGCACTCGCTGCGGAGCTTGAATGCAACATTGACCACGTCCGTGAACTCATCGACCCAGATGATCGCCAGAGCCGACTCCAAGGGCTCATCACCGCGGCAGATGAGATCATTCCCGCTCAATCTGGTCTCAGAGCAAGTGGGGTTCGAGCGTCCTTCGTTGCACTAAGGAGGAAGCAGCGAAAGCTGCATAACGTAAGAAGGCAACTAGCCGACTTGGCTGGGCAAGTCTCGTTCAAGAAGCTCTTTCAATCCATCCAGGAGCTCCGAGCTGAGGCTGGTGAAGCGTGTCCAGCCTGCTTGACTCCCCTGGCTCATGCAGTCGCCAATCCGTTTGAACGTGCAGACCATGAGCTGCGGAATCTTCAAGAATTGGCAGTGCTAGAAGATCAGGCAAGCACGCTCATAGAGGACTGCAACGGGCTATTGCGCCAGATCCGAGGGTATCTTGCCCCAATTAAAGATCAAGCAGGATACGAAGATCTAGCAAATAACGCGGTAGTCCGTTGGGCCGTAAGTGGGCAAGGCGCTGACTGGAACATAGATGGATTGAGGGCGCACCATGTGCGTGAGGTCTCTAAGGCGCTTGCAGCTTTCGAAGCGGGTGATTTGGAACTGAGCACGCGTGCTCAGTCTCGCCAACAGGTGATCTCGGAGAGGGACAAGCTGAGTGACATCGCTCAACGTCTTGCGGTCATTGATGCCAAGATAGTTCAGCACGAAGCTGGATTGGTGGCTGATAAGGCGCTGGTCGAAGGCTTCGATCTGGCGAACGAAGATCTCATTGAAAGCGCGCGTCTCGAGGCTGAGTCTTACGCGTTCGAAACGCGTATTCGGACGGGCTATGCGGCATTCAGAGCTGCCATCAGAGCCTATCTTGATGGTCTGCCAAGGAAGTTCTTGGCGGACCTCAATGATCTAACGCTAGAGCTCTACAACGCGTTCAATGAGGATGATCACGAAAGGGATAAGCTCACCTCACTATCTCTCCCCCTCAAAGGTGGAGAGAAAATTATGGTTGCGTTCGGTGCAGATCCAGCCCGGATGCATGATGCGCTCCATGTGCTCAGCGAGGGGCACCTTAGGTGCCTTGGTCTAGCCATTCTTCTTGCCAAGAACATCAAGCTGGAACTACCGCTGATCGTCTTTGACGATGCTGTCAACGCGATTGATTCCGACCATCGAGCCGGCATACGAAAGACGCTGTTTGGCGACGAGCGGCTCAACATCAAGCAGATCATCATCACCTGTCACGGCAATGAGTTCATCAAGGATATCCAGAATCAGCTTGGCAACGATGTCTCTAATTTGTATGTGCTAAGTCATCATGACGGCGACCATCAACCGCGTGTCCAAGGGGGCACGAGTAGGAACTACCTCTTGCGTGCACGGCAGTTCCTCGACGAAGGTGATCAAAGACAGTGCCTAGCCTTCTGTCGTCAAGCGCTTGAGAACGTGACCGCGAAGACTTGGAAGAAGATCAGCGGTAAATCCAGGGAACTCGCCCAATTGAAGCTTCCCATCGCGCCGCCAATTTTCAAGCCAGAGCTCGGTGCGCTTACCCAAGCTCTAAACAAGGCTTTGATCGAAGGAATACAGCGAGGACAGCTGACGGGGCAGGCCATGACAGAACTCAGTGCGGGATTCCAAGAAATTCTGAACGTCCCGAACAGCCAGTCTGTCTGGTCTCGTTTCAATAAAGGCACTCATGACGAAGAAGATCGTGAGGAGTTTGAAATTCAAACGGTTCGCCAAATCTACGCTGCGCTCGACAAGATTGCTAGGGCGTTACAGGAGTAGTCGATGATCTTCTCAGCCCAACAAGGGGCTGCCACATCGGGTGCGGGGCTTCGTTCTAGCTCTAAGCTCTTCAATGATCAGCATGCACAGAGTGCAACGCGCCAACTAGTTGAGCATAGATAATGGAAGCGGCAACAAGAAATCTTAGGAAGCCCTTGGACCCTTCGGTCCAGTATCACGTTCCTCTTTTTCAGCGTCCATATGTGTGGAGGTAAGGTGAGAACTGGGTGCCGCTCTGGGAGGACATCGAGGCCCTCTTGGATAGGCATCTCTATCTGGGCGGTGCCCATCCGCACTTCCTCGGGGCAGCAGCGTTTGAGCTAGAAACCAGTCAGTCCGGCGCTGTGCAGACCCGCTTGGTGATTGACGGTCAGCAGCGTTTCACCACGTTGCAGCTCTTCTTAATGGCTGTATGCAACATCTCCCGGAAGGTGGGGAGTGAGAAGCAGACTCCTAGACTTGGCGCGTTGGTTGAGAACGGTGCGCTCGATATCGATGAAGAGGCCGAGAAATATAAGCTTCTCCCCACAAATGCGGATCGAGCTGCGTTCATGGCTATCCATGCCTGCTCGTCTGACGATGAGGTCAGAGCTCTGGTCAAGGTTGACAAGCCCCTGACTGAGAGCCGACTGGTGGAGGCTTATCTCTTCTTCGCTGCGAGCATTGCTGCTTGGGTCAATGGCGATGATGTGGATGTGGATCGCGCCGATGAATTTGCAAATACCAAGCCGGAAGATCGTATCGAATGCATCTGGAAGGTCGTAACCGAAGGGTTGCTCCTAGTTGTCATCCACCTCACTGCTGGGGACGAGAGCCAGTTGATCTTTGAGACGCTCAACCATCAGGCCGCCTATGTAAAAACAGCAAAGTGCTAGAGAGCTTGCCTGCTTATGCGCGAACGGGGGACAACACAGCAGATGGACGCTCGCAGCTTTGGCGCGAGAACCCGTTGCCCTCAACGAACTGGAGGGCAAAGGCAACCCCGGCGGCCGCCAGCTGAATCGGCGCGTTAAGATTTTCGTCCGCACCTGATAGCCGGAGAGTCGTGAAACTAAGAGCGCCGTGGGGAAAGTCGCTGAAGTTTGCTCTGGCGAGTGCGGTGCTGCTGACGTCGCTTTCTGCGTTGGCTGCAGCGGAGTTCAGCCTTGGCTACGGTGTCGATCGCTTTCCTGCAAAGCAGCTGAGCCTTCCCTCCTGTCGCGCAGCGGTCGCCAAAGGCGCGACAGCGCTTGGCTACACGACGCGCGTGGATCAGGACCAGAAGACGCTCACGGTTCATGTCTTTGTACCGCGAGCCGATGGTTGCTCGTTGATCTCTTACTGCATCAGTGCCGCGGACCAGGCCGTGTTCGTCATCTAGGCATTCGGTTACAGCAGCCCCGGTAACCCGGATGTCGACCGGGTCAGACAGCGGGTCGGCGCGGAGGTACGCTAGGCGGCGATGCGATGAGGGTCCATCTTGCGGCTCAGCCTCGCCGGTAGCGGTCTGGCTTGTTATGGCACAACGGATAACTAGAACACGACCGGAACGGCCCATGCGGTCCATTCCGCTCCACAAATACGCCCACCTTGCACACCGGGCATCGTTCCTCATTGATGACCGCGCCTGAAATCCCGGTCACTTCCACCGCACCGTCTTTCACCAGCTCATCCAGGAACGGCGAGTGCTTGCCCTGCAGGGTGAACATCGCCACCGAGCGCCGCGCACGCGTCAGTGCCACATAGAACAACCGCCGCTCTTCGCTGAGCGAATAGGTATCGCCCTCCGGCATCGCCAGCGACAGCACCGGGTCATCCGAGCGCAGGCTGGGGAAGCTACGGTTCACCATGCCCGGCAGGATCACGTAGTCCGCCTCGCGCCCCTTCGAGCGATGCGCGGTCAGGAACTCGACGTCCATCGTGCTGCCAAACGACGCTCTCCACTCCGCAGGCACCGCACTGCGATCGGCCTGATAGCGCCCGAGGATGAAGACCATCACGCGTCCGTTGCGTCCCTGCGGCACCGCACCGGACAACAGTTGCTGATGCAGCCTGGTGAGGTACTGGCGCACACCGTCCTGCACCTCCTCACGCCGGTTCATCTGGAACGCCTGTAGCACCGGGCCCATCGCTGGCGTAGCCGAACGAACCGCCTTGGCAATCTGCGCCGGATTGCGGCTGATGAAGCGGCTGGACACATCGCACAGTGCCTGCGGGCAGCGGAAGGTCTGCTCCAGTTTCAGCATCTGGCCATGCCCCATCCATTCGCGGAATCCGGTCATCACCGAAACGTCGGCGCCGGCGAAGCGGTTGATCGACTGCCAGTCATCGCCGACCGCAAACAGGTGGCGGCCCGGCTGGCTGACCAGCGCACGGCAGAGGCGGGCGCGGGCGCGCGAGGCGTCCTGGAATTCGTCGGCCAGTACCAGGTCGTAGGGCGACGCATAATGTCCCTGTTCCAGCAGGCCGGCGGCCATGTTGAGCATGTCCTCAAAATCGATGCCGCGTTCGTCGGCCAGCGCGTTGTCCCAGGCCTGGAATACAGGGCCGGCGATTTCCAGGAAGCGCCGGTACCGTTCCTTGAATTGGTCTTCGGGCATCTGCCGCAGACGCGCGGCCATGTCGTCCAAGGTCAGACAGTTGCTTTTTGCATGGGCAATGAAGGTGCGCATCAAGCCGATCAGGTCCGCATCCGGCATCGGCTTGGCACCCGCATCGGGCAGCTCGCGGTCCGGGTTCGGATCGAGCTCGATATCAGATGCGCCAAGCGTCTTCGCCAGGTCATGCAGGGCGTGCCCGCTGCGCAGGCCAAAGGAGGTGGTCTCGATAAGCGCGGTGCCGTGCGCCACATGCTGTTGCCGTTTCCAGTGCATGCCCTCCGCATAGTGGGCGAAATGCTTCGGCGGCTGGCCATCGGCATCCAGCGCAAAGTGCTCGTGATACAGCGCGGCGTCCGGGTAATAGAAGTCCGGCCGATACTGGCGATGGGTGTCGGTGGCCGTATCAAATTCATAGCGACGCTCGTAGTCGTACGCAACGCCGTTGTAGAACAGCCAATCGGCAATGACGCACTCTTCCAGGCTCTTCACCCGCTCGCCCTGCAGAGTGCGGATATAGGGCGTGCCGTCGCGGTCGTAGCCATCGGCCAGCATCTCGGCACCGAATGGCGGAAGGTCGCGCCCGAATACCAGCCGGAACATGTCCCACTGGGTGCGGAAGTGGATCGAACGATCCTTCAGGTCGTCCACCAGGTCGGCCAGCTTGTTGAAGCCCAAGGTGGCATCGATGGCCCATTCGGGAATGTCGGGCTTGCGCCCGGTGGCCTTGCCGATGATGGCTAGGCCCAACGCATGGAAGGTCCGCGCCTCGACCACGGTGTCACCCATGCCGAGCCGATCAAAGGAGCGCTGCGCGCGCGCTTCCAGTTCCTTGGCCGCATCTTTGTTGAAGGCGAGCATGACGATCCTCTCGGGTTCGACAAAGCCGCGATCGATGGCATAAGCCGCCTTGGCGACCATCGTCGAGGTCTTGCCGGAGCCCGCTGAGGCCACGACCTGCACGCGGTTGTCGAAGCAGATGACCGCGCGGGCCTGTTCCTCGGTCAGCGGCCTGCTCTCGACCCGGTCCAGGAAGTCCTTGGCCAGGACCAGCTCACGCGTGGCCATGGCGTCGTTCGCTTCGGCCCATACGGCGGGCCAATCCAGATGCCAGTCGTTCAGCGCTTCCAGCGCGGCCAGATGGTGGCTGGAGCGCAGGTTGTCATGCACGCTGGCATCGAGGAACAGGCGCTCCAGCTCATCCGGGGAGAGTGGCAGGGCGGGGCGGTCGGCCAGCAGCGCTTGTTGTTGTTCGTGGGTGATCCAGCGGCGGCTGGCGTGACCGCGATCGGTCAGTGCGTCCGCCGCGCTCAGCCACGCCTGGATCTGCGCCAGCACGTCCTCGAACAGGCCCCTGCGCCCGCGCGTGCTGCGCGCGGACAACACGTCCTGCACAGCCGCTGCAAGTTGGGCTGCTTGCCGATTGGGCAGCCCGCCCACGGACACAGGCCCACCTTCAGTCTGCAGAGCAACCCGGGCCCAGAACAGCCCCGGGACAACCTGCACGTGATGATCGCCATCCACGTGCTGGCGGTATTGCTCGCCGCCAAGGGTCAGCTCGAGGTGTTCGCCATCAAGCCGCAGCCGCCACAGTGGCGAGCGGGTCACACGCTGGCCCCAGCCCGAGGGGCGCCATTCCATAGACATCCAGATACTGCCTTGCATGCTTCACCGGGCGTATAGCGCCCTTACAGCCCCATGATAAGGGGCCTTGGTGTCGCATGTGGCGCCCGCGCATCTGTCTCGCTGGCTGATGGTCTGTCACGCGTTCACATCAACGACAATCCGCCCGCGCACCTTGCCCGGAATGATCTTCTCGTACACGTGCAGCACCTCGGCAAGCCCGATCTGCTGCACCGTGCTTTCCAGCTTCTGCGGGTCCAGGTCGATGGCGAGGCGGTCCCATGCGCGCTGGCGCACATCCTGCGGCGCGTTCACCGAGTCGACACCGGCCAGGGTCACGTTGCGCAGTATGAAGGGCAGCACCGAGCCATGCAGTGCATCACTCTGCGCCAGCCCACAGGCGGCCACGGCGCCGCGGTACTTCGTCTCGGCGATGGCATTGACCAGCGTCGGGCCACCGGCCACATCCACCACGCCCGCCCAGCGCTCGGCACTGACCGGCCGGTCGCGCGGCTCGGAAAGCTGCGCACGGTCGATGATCTCGGCCGCGCCGAGGCTGTGCAGATACTCGGCGTGTTCGGGGCGCCCGGTGGCGGCCACCACCCGGTAGCCCAGCTTGGAAAGGATCGCGACCGCAATCGAGCCCACGCCGCCATTGGCGCCAGTTACCAGCACATCGCCCTTTTCTGGAGCTACGCCCGCATCTTCCAGCGCCAGTACGCACAGCATGGCGGTATAGCCGGCAGTGCCGATGGCCATGGCATCGCGGGTGGTCAGATTGCCGGGAATCGCGTTCAGCCACTCACCCCGCACGCGGGCGCGCTGGGCGAGGCCGCCGTGGTGGCCCATGCTCAGATCCCAGCCATTGAGCACCACGCGATCACCGGTTTTGAAACCGGCATTGCTGGATTCCAGCACCACGCCCGCCAAGTCGATGCCGGGAATGAGCGGATACGTGCGCATGACCGGGCGCGAATGGGTCAGCGCCAGCGCGTCCTTGTAATTGAGCGTCGAGTATTCAACCTGCACCAAGACGTCGCCATCCATCAGGTTGGCTTCATCGAAATCGACAAGTTCGGTGGAAACTCCATCGTCGGTCTTGCGGGTCAGCAGTGCCTTGAAACTCATGGAAGCGCCTCACGTTCAGTGGATGGCGCCATGCTAGGCTCGCACCGTTATCGCAACAAGAACGATGTTTTTCCGTAGGTACTATGGTTTTCGGGAGTATGCATGCGTAGCAGGCGTTGGGATGGCAAGAGCGGGTGCGCCGTGGAAGTCACGCTGTCAGTGATGGGCGGCGTGTGGAAGCCGATCATTCTTTTCCACTTGATGACTGGCAAGCGGCGTTTCATGGAATTGACGCGGCGGGTACCCAACGCCACGCAATCCATGCTGACCAGCCAGTTGCGCGAACTGGAGGCCGATGGGGTGGTGATCCGCCACGTCTATGCCGAAGTGCCGCCCAAGGTGGAATACGAACTTTCCGAATTCGGGAGAACGCTGGTGCCGGTGCTGCTGGCCATGCGCGAATGGGGCGAGACCTACCGCGGCTACCAGAGTGGCCAGAGTGACAACTGAAATGTGAGGGGTGTTGCCTGCACCCCTCTGCTGCACGCGGCGTCAAGAATCAGGCGGGTTGTGCTTTGCGGCCCTGGATGAGGCGGGCTGCCAGCAGTGCCAGGGTGACCACCCCCGAGGCGATGGCCAGCCACAGCATCAGCAGGGAATTGTCAGCTTCGCCGACGGCCACGGCCACCGAGGGATCTTCGGCGTTGTAGCGGATATCAATCTCTTCTGCTTCGTCGGTCGCGCGCATCTGATTGCCAAGATCGTTGGAGACCGCGATCTTCTCCACGCGTGATTGCCCGTCTTCGGTTTCGAACTCTACGTTCAGAACGAAATTGCTTTTTCTTCCCCTCTTTTCATCCCAATGCACCTCGGTGACGAGGCCTACCGCATCGCGTCCCTCGGCGCCGTCGGTGAGGGCGTGGCGGTGATGGTCGTTGTAGGCGGTCACCGAAAGTGCGACGGCCACGCCAGCGGCAACAAGAATATTGCGCCAGGAAGTGAATTCCATGATGAGCTCCTGCTCCATTTGAAGTTCGCGACTATAAACATCGTGTCGCAGCATTCGCATCGAATTGGGGTTGATCGCACATTCCGTTGTGATCCATTTGCGCGCTCGGATGTGCGCCGAAACCCCTGCGTGTAAGCGTTTACGGCGAGAATCCGGCGCGGGGCAAGCGTGTTCGACCTGAAGTTGTAGGCCGTGCATATTGCGACTCTCTGCGCGATCGCCATAACCGGCGTGTCGCATTCGGCGCGGTGTGATCGTTGGATCGCACACGCTTGCATGCACGAGGTGTCGGCGAAGCGCGTCAGCCGGTGGATGATTGGCCATCCCGTGACGCAACCAGCGTAGGAAGGTGTCAGCGCGGAGTTTTCCTACTTTTCATCGATGCGGGAGTGCGCCAATCATCGCCGCGCCAAGGCACCCGCCCTGGCCGGGATTGGCGTCCCGAACTTACGTAGTACACGGCGTCGTGTTTGCAGCCTTCGCTGCAGCCATGACAATGCACCCCCTGCCAGTTCATGGCGGACGGTGCGTGGGGGTTCTAGGACCCGCCGGCTTTCGTACTACGTATCCGGCACGCCAACCCGCACCGTCCGCCACCTCGCATCTGCAGGTGGCCATACCGTGAGGTTGCCGCCATGCCTGACCGTACTCCCGACGTTCCCCGCCTGCGCCAGCTGCTCGGCGCCGCCGCACTTGATCTTCCCGCCGCCCTGGCCGAAACGCTCGAAGCGGCGCTCTGCGAATCCGCGGAGTCTGTCCTGCCGTCTGCGTTCTTCGCGCACTTGAAAGGCCACGGTGAGAATCTGCGAGCCGATGGCCAGCCCTGGACCGAAACCCGGCTGAGCCCCGGCCGCGCCTTCGATCTGGCCCTGGCCACCCGCAGTGCCTCGGGCATCACCGCGCTGACCGCCATGCTGCACGCCGCGCATGTGGCGCGGGAGAGTGATGATCCTGCCTGTTGCCCGTCCGCAGCGCTGGTCGAAGGCCTGTTCAACGCCTGCCAGGTGCTGTCGCTGCAGGTGGAGCGCTGCCTGGTTCCGTGATGGCGCAGGCTGCGCGGGGCTGTGCTGCAGCCTCACGCGGTCTTTGCAACTCGGCGGGCAGGCATTGCTAAGTTCGCTTGGCATCCATCACAGGAACCTGCAATGACCCGGACGTCCACGCGTGTACTGCTCGGCCTCTGCCTGATTCCGGCCGCGGCCTTTGCCCAATCCGACCGCCAGGTAGCCGAGGACATGATTACCCGCGCGGCCAATGTATGCCCCGGCCACAGCAGCGAGCGCACCACGCCGACAGTGAAGAAGGTGCCGATCGGTGCACTGCGCGTCATGCTCGACCATGGCCTGGTGATGTGCCCGGACCGCCGGCTGGATGCTTCTGCGCCCGCCGTGTTCTACGGCCGCGTGGGCGTGTTCGGCTGGAATCCGGAGGTGCCGGCCGCTGCGGCGGTGGTCGTGGCGAAGATCGACCAGATGACCCGCAAGGATGAGTACCCGGTGGACACGCTGGTGTGGGATGCCAAGGGCACGGTGCTCACCCAGCAGACCGTTCCGGCGTTCGAGCCGCGCCCGGGTGCGGCGGTGCTGTACAAGGTGCGCTGACTGCCGCGCGCCACTTGCTGGATGCGCACTTTGGTGGGCGCTCTGGCGCTCGCACGTGTCGATGGAGCCGTGCCCACCAAGGTGGGCACCTACCAGGGCGACGCGGCCTGGCTGCGGCAATGCCGCACGATCAGGCGCTGACCCCGTACCAAGGCGCTACTTCGCCGGGGCGTCTGCCGTCTGCGCGGCCACCATGGCCTGCTGCATTTCCTTCAGCGACAGATAGCCATCGCCATCAGTATCCAGCCCCGCGAAATACTTCTCGATTTCCGGCACCACGGCGGCTTCCTTCCTGCTGATCCTTCCGTCTTTGTCGGCATCCATTTCCTTGAACGCGGCGTCGATGGAGTCGGCCTGCTTGCTGAAGCGTGCCTGCTGGTACTTCGCGTACTCGGCCTTGTCGATGCGGCCATCGCCGTTGCTGTCCATGACGGCGAAGCTGGAATCGATATAGGCCTGCTTCGGGTCGCCGCTGGCGGCGTGGCCGATCAGCGGTGCGGCACACAGGGTGATGATGAGTAGCGTCTTGTTCATGCAGTCGGTTCCTTCGGAAAGCAGGGCAGGTCAGCGGCAGGGATAGCTGTAGCCATCCGAGCCACGGTAGGTGTCGCTGCGGCGGTCGTAGTTGCCGTAACGGTTCACGCAGTAGTCGGCACGTTCGCGGGTCTCGCGCTCGCGCTTGGCCGCCGCAGCGATTACGCCGGCAACTACCGCCGCGCCCACAACGCCCACCACCACGCGCTTGGCCTTGTCGTCATCGCGCCGTTCGCGCTCCCGTTCGCGCTCGCGGCGCTCCCATTCGTCGCGCTGGCGGTCGTGATAGCCCCGGTCCCAGCCGGAGCGGTAGCCATCGCGGTCCTGTGCATGGGCGTCGCCCGCGTATGGAATCAGCACCAGCAGTTGCAGTGCGGCCCCCAGCAGCAACGCCGTACGTCCTGTCTTCTGAAACATCGTTCCGCTCCTGTGCGGCTGTGTCGGTGGTGCCAGTACAGCGCGCGGACATTGCGCGAACCTGTAGTCGTTCCTGTGGAATGCGCGTTGTTCAGCGCACCAGCGCCTCCACCGGGTCCAGCTGCGCCGCGCGGCGGGCCGGCAGGAAGCCGAAACCAATGCCGATCAGGCTGCTGCAGGCAAACGCGGCCAGGATCGAAGTGCTCGAGAACACCAGCGAGAAGCCGATATCAGCCAGTGCCAGCACGGCCCCCAGCGCCAGCGCCACGCTGATACCCAGCACGCCACCGAGCAGGCAGACCAGCACCGATTCGATCAGGAACTGCTGCAGGATGTCGCTGCGGCGCGCGCCCACCGCCATGCGCACGCCGATCTCGCGGGTGCGTTCGGTCACCGACACCAGCATGATGTTCATCACCCCGATGCCGCCCACCACCAACGCGATGGCGGCAATGGAGCTGATCATCAGTGTGAGGATGCGGGTGGTCTGCTCGATCGACGTGCGGATCTGCGCGTTGTTGCTCATGTAGAAATCGCGCCGCCCATGCCGGCGCTCCAGCAGCCGGCCGATGGAAGCCTCCGCCGCCTGCATGCCCACCGTGTCGGACACGCGCACGGTGATGCTGGACACATGGCTCTGCCCCAGCATGCGCGCCATGGCGGTGGTGTAGGGCACCCAGACCTGCAGCAGCGAGGCATCGCCCACGGCGCCGGCCTCCTTCTTCACCACGCCCACCACCCGCACCGGAACGTTGCCCAGCATCAGGGTCTGGCCGATCGGGTCTTCCTGTGCGGCGAAGAACCGTGCCCGTGTATTGGCGTCGATCACTACCACCTGCTGGTAGCCGGCGATGGCGGGCTGGGCAAAGAAGCGGCCTTGCCCGAGCTTCAGGCCGTGCACGCGGAAATACTGCTCACTCACGCCCTGCATGTGCACGTTGGCCGAGCGGTTGCCGCGCTGGGCGGTGCCACTGCTGGCGACGCCGGGCGTGGCGCTGTCCACGAACGGTTGCGCGGCCAGTGCCGTGCTGTCGCCGGGCGTCAGGGTTTCCACCTGTGCGGCGTGCACATCGCCGAAGCCGGAGCCCGGGTAGACCTCGATGGTGGTGGTGCCCAGCGAGGCGATGTTGGACAGGATGGCCTGGCGTGCGCCGGTGCCCAGGGCGACCACCGATACCACCGAGGCGATGCCGATGATGATGCCGAGCATGGTCAGGAAGGTGCGCATGCGGTGCGCGTTCATTGCGCGCAGGGCCATGCGGAAGGCTTCACCGAAGCGGTCGCGCAGCGCCTGCCAGCCGCTGCCTTCGCTGCGCACCTGCAGGGTGGCTGGGTTGCTGGAGGCCGCCGCTGTCGCGGCAGCGGTAGGGCGATCATCGACGATGCGCCCGTCGCGGATCTCGATGATGCGTTGCGCATGCTCGGCCACGGCCATGTCATGGGTGACCAGCACCACGGTGTGGCCTTCGGCGTGCAGCTCGCCCAGGATCTTCATCACTTCCTTGCCGGACTGGGTGTCCAGTGCGCCGGTCGGCTCATCGGCGAAGATCACCGCGCCGCCGTTCATCAGTGCACGCGCGATGGACACGCGCTGCTGCTGCCCGCCGGACAGCTCGCCGGGCAGGTGCTGCATGCGTTCGCCCAGGCCCAGCCGCTGCAACAGCGCCTGGGCGCGGGCATGGCGGTCGGCGCTGGGTTGGCCGGCATAGATGGCCGGCACTTCCACGTTGCCCAGCGCGGTCAGGTCGGTCAGCAGGTGGTAGCGCTGGAAGATGAAGCCGAAGTGCTCGCGGCGTAGCTCGGCCAGTTCGTCCGGCGACATCTGCGCAGTCTCGCGACCGGCAATCTGATACGCGCCGGCCGAGGGCCGGTCCAGGCAGCCCAGGATGTTCATCAGGGTGGATTTGCCCGAGCCGGACTGGCCGACGATGGCCACCAGTTCACCCGCGCGGATGTCCAGGTCGATGCCATCGAGCACGACCAGGGTCTGTTCGCCAGCGGCGAATTCACGGCGGATGTCGCGCACGCGCAGCAGCGGTGTGTCCTTCTCTGCGCCGGTCATGGCTGTGCGGCGGCGGTGGCGGTGGCATCGCCGGCCTGGGCCAGGACCACCTGCTCGCCTTCCTGCAGGCCACTGCGCACTTCCACGTTGATCTGGTCGTCCAGTCCGGTGGTGATGCGCCGCGGGGCAGGGTGGCCATCCGCGCCGCGGACCTGCACGTTGTAGCTGCCATCGGTGGCGCGCGCACCCAGCGCGGCCGAGGGAATGGTCAGCACGCCCTTGGCACGCCCCAGCACGATGCGCACCTGCGCGGTCATGTAGCTGCGCAGGCGGCCATCGGCGTTGTCCACGTCGAACTGGCCGTTGTAGTACATGGCGGTGCGGCTGGCACCCGCCGACGCCCCTGCCGGACTGAAGCCGGAGGTGTCTTCGTTGGTGATCGACTCCGGTGCCGGCGCGATGTCGCGCAGCGTGCTGCTGTAGCGTCGGCCGCTGTCGCCCAGGATGGTGAAGAACGCCTCCTGTCCCAGCGCGGTGTGCACCACGTCCGCCTCGGAGATTTCGGCGTAGACGGTCATCACGTCCTGGTTGCCGAGCATCACGATGGTCGGTGCGCTCTGTACCGCATTGACGGTCTGGCCCTGCCGCGCGACCACGGCCAGCACGGTGCCATCGGTGGGCGCGGTGATGCGCGTGTAGCCCAGGTTCGTCTGCGCCACATCCACATCGGTCTGCCGCTGCACCACTTCGCCATCGAGTGCGGCGATCTGCTCCCGCGTGGCATTGACCTTGGCCTTTGCCGCATCGTAGTCGGCGCGTGCGACCAGTTGCCTTGAAACCAGTGCCTGCTGGCGTTGAAGGGTCAGCTGGTACTGGCGCAGGTCGGTGGCCAGGGCATCACGGTTCGCGCGTGCGCTGCGCTGGGCGGCCTGCGCGCTCTGCAGCGCATTGCGCTGGGTGCGCGAGTCGATCTCGGCGATGAGGTCACCGGCCTTTACCTTGTCGCCCAGCTTCACATGCAGGGTTTCGATGCGGCCGGAGACCTGAGCGCCCACGCTCACCAGCCGCGAGGGCTTCAGCGTGCCGGTGGCTTCCACCACCTGTTCGATGTTGCCACGGGTGACCGGCGCCACCTGGAGGTGCGGCGGCGATGCGGGCCGCAGCCAGGCGAAAAGGAACAATGCTGTGCAGAGCAGTACGGCGGCAATGATGAGCACGCGGCGACGCTTGCGCGGTACGGCGCTCATCGGCTCAGCATCCAGAAAAGACAGGGCATCGTGGGTCCTCGCGACAGATGGGATGCACGCCGGCGGGCGTGGATGGTCGTCGAGTCTCGATGCGCTGGATTGCGTGAACCTTGCGGCGGTGCGGGCCTATCCGTGTACCGTACCGAGTGCGAGCAGGGCTACCGCAATGAACTGCAGCACGCTGCCGATAGCCAGCAGGACGTGGCGCAGGCGTTGCGATACGCGGCGCAGGCTGCAGAGCTGGCATATCGCGCCAGCCAGCAGCCAGGCTGACGTGATGACGGGCCTCGGACCTGTGGCACCGAGGACGATGACCGGCAAGGTAACGGCCAGCATCATGCCGGCGGCACGCGCGTCCAGCACCCGGGGGATCGAGGGAATCGGTCGGGATGCTGCCTCGCGCCACACTGCCAGCATATGCAGCCCCGCATGCAGGGTGACGAACAGCACGATGGCGGCGGCTGTTCCCGGCGCGTGGCGGAATGTTGCAGCCACCAGTGACATGCCCGGCAGCAGCAGGAACAGTGCGCCGGTCAGGCGTATCAGGGCTTCCACCCGCTCGGGTTCGGCAGGTATCCGCAGCCAGTGCGGCCAGTGCTTGCCGCCACGGCTGCGCCACGTTCGCGCGCGATGATTCCACGCTGCCGCGGTCAGGCCGGACGTACAGCCGGGGGGCGGAGTACGCGTGGTAGACGAAGAGGGATGCGCTCCCTGTGTCACATGCAGGCTTCCTGTCAGACCCGGACGCGGCATCATGAGCAATGCCACGCCTGCAGATGCTGTGCGGCGAACATTGCCGCAACCTTGCGCATCGGCCCTGGTCGCCACGCGTGGACAGCGGGCAGTCAGCCCCGCAGGTACGCTGCGCTCAGCGCTCCGGTGGCGGCGCGCTGCTGACGCCCGGATGCAGCGGGAACTCGACGCGGATCAATGCGCCGCCGCCGGGTGCATCCAGAATCGTGACGCGGCCGCCATGCCGGTCGATCACCTGCCGCACCAGATTCAACCCCAGCCCGGCACCGGTCTGGCGCGGGCGCAGGCGCTGGAAGGGCTCGAACACGCGCTCGCGCTGGTCGACCGGAATGCCGGGGCCGTCGTCCTCCACTTCCAGGCAGCTGCCCTGCACGCGCACGATGATGTGGCGCCCGCCATGCTCGGCTGCATTCAACACCAGATTGGAAAGCACGCGCTCTACCGCGCCGGCCTCGCCCAGCACCGGGAAGTTCGGTTCCACCGCGACGGCGACCGTCTTGTCGGACTGGATCAACAGCGGCGCCAGATCGGCCACGACCCGCTTGGCCACGCGGGCCAGGTTGAGCGAGTCCTTCGGTCCATCTTCTTCCATGCGGTGCAGGTCCAGAAGCTGTTCGGCCAGCGTCGCCAGCCGCGCGACTTCCACGGCCAGGCTGCGGGACGTGGCGTCGTCGGTGGCATCGATCTTGACCCGCAGGATCGCGATCGGCGTACGCAGCTCATGGGCGGCGGCGGCGATGAAGCGACGCTGCCGCTCGTGTCCCTCGTCCAGGCGGTCCAGCGCTTCGTTCACCGCCGTCACCAGTGGAGCGATCTCCACCGGTACGGCGGTCTCGGTCAGGCGGATGCCGCGACGGCTGGCGGAAATGTTGCGGGCCTCCTGCGCGATGCGTTCCACACCAGCCAGGGCGCGACGGACGATGATCGGGGTCAGGATGAGGGTGGCCAGGCCCAGTAGCAGGAAGATCGGCAGGGTGATGATGTGTGCGGCCAGCGCCATCTGCCAGGTCAGCGAATCGGTTTCGCCATGGGCCATGATGGTCAGCTTGCCGGCCGGGCCGCTGTGCTGGCGTATCGCCACCGCCAGGCCATCGCTGCGGTCGCGTCCGCGCAGGTCGCCATAGGGAATGCCGTCCAGGGCGCCGACCAGCGAGGCATAGGCGGGTGGAACATGGCCGAAGGTCACATGGTGGCCATGCTCATCCTCGGCGATGAACCACGCGCCGGGAACGATCTTCAGCAGCTCGGCCAGCTCAGGCGTGTGCTCCACATACAGTTCGCCCGTGCTGTCGCGGTGAACGGCCTCGGCGGCCACCGGGGCAAAGGTCTGGATGGTGTAGTAGCCGCCGCTGTCGGCACGCACCAGCACCATCAGCAGCGCAAAGAACGCCACCAGCAACGCAAGCAGCTGGTAGATCAGCGTTTTGACGATCAGCGGGCGCTTCAGGGAGGGGCGTCGCGCCATTACTTCGTTTCCCGCATCAGATAGCCGACACCGCGGATGGCATGGATTTCCACCCCGGCATCGGCGTCGGCCAATTTGCGCCGCAGGCGCGAGACATGCGAGTCGAGCGTGTTGGAATGGATGCCGTCGTCGAAGCCATACACCGCCATTTCGATGGACTCGCGCAGCACGGTGCGGCCCAGCCGGCGGGCGAGGGCGGCCAGCACCCGGATCTCGCGGCGCGGAAGCTCCAGTCGCTGCCCACCTACCGTGGCCTCGCCCGAGGCGGGGTCGAACAGCAGCCGGCCGATACTCACCGGCTCTACCTGCATGCCGCCCGGCCGGCGCCCGGCTGCCCGGATCCGCGCGAACAGTTCCTCCAGCGCGAAGGGCTTGGCCAGGTAGTCGTCGGCCCCTTCATCCAGGCCGGCGATGCGGTCCGGCAACTGTCCCAGCGCACTGAGCACGATGATCGGTACCCCGGGGTTGTGCCCGCGCAGGACCTGAATCAGGCCCAGCCCGTCACCATCGGGCAGGGTGCGGTCCAGCAGCACCAGATCGTGCGACCCGGAAAGCGCCGCTTCGCGGGCCAGTGCCAGGGTGTTGGCCAGGTCCACCACGTAGCGTTCGCGCTGCAGGGCGGACTTCAGGGTGGCAGCCAGTTCGGCTTCGTCTTCGATCAGCAGGATGTGCATCGGCGGGAATCGGGCGGGAAGGGGGCGCAGCGTGACTTCGGCAGGCGCCGGCACCGTATTACAGGAACATTGCGTGAACATGGCGTGGCACCGCAGCAGGAACCCCGCAGTGGTGAGGCCATCTGGCGCAAGGTTGGCGCAATCCGGGCACTCCAGCCTTGGCGCCCGTCTGCTGATCCCCAACCCTGGAGTGCCCATGAAGTTGTACGTTCCGCTGTTGTTCGTTGCCGCGCTGGGCGGCTGTACCACCGCCAGGATGACCGTCACCCCCGATGGCCGCCGTGGCGTGTCCATCGACTGCAGCGGCTCCAGTTCCTGGAGTGGCTGCTACGAGAAGGCCGGGCAGATGTGCCCGGGGGGCTATGTTGTCTTCAGCAAGGACGGCGACGAAGGAAACGCCATCGCGGTGGGCAACAGGAACGGCTTCACCTCCACCCAGATGGCCACCCGCTCGATGCTGGTGTCCTGCTCGCACTGACGCTGGCAGGGGAAGTGGGTTGCCACTTCCCCCGCTGCTCCCTGCAGCACGGCCTCAGAAGCTGTAGGCCGCCTGCACATACACCCGCCGCGGTTCACCCGGGAAATGCCCGTTGCGTTCGATGAAGCCGCTGGCGGCGTACACCTTGTCGAACAGGTTCTTGACGTTGGCCTGGAACTGCCACTGCTTCCACGTGGTCTTCCAGCTCACATCGAACACGGTGTAGGCCTTCACCGTCTGTCCGTCGAGGCTGACGCGTTCTCCGACATGATCCACGCCGAAGCCAATCGCTGAGTTGATCGAGGGCAGGTCATAGCGCGTCCACAGGCCCACTTTGTTGCGTGGTGCGTTGGCGAAGCGGTCGCCCGAGGCATTGGTGATGCCGCCCGGTCCGGCATCCTTCACCCGCGCGTCGTTGTAGGCGTACGTCAGGTTCAGCACCCAGCGTTCGGTCACATCGGCCAGCAGGTCCAGCTCCATGCCGGTGCTGCGCACCAGGCCCAGCGCAGCCAGCTGGTTGACGCCGTTCTGTACTTCGCCGGTAGCCTGCACGATGTTGCTGCGGTCGATGCGGTAGGCCGCCATGTTCAAGGTCACGCGGTTGGCCAGCAGGGATTTCAGGCCCACTTCCCACTGCTTGCTGCGCTCGGCGTCGAATGGCCCGCCCGCCGCCGGGTTCTGGTTCGCTGCGCTCTGCGGCACGAAGCCACTGGCCACGTTGGCGTACACGTTCAGGCCCTCGCGCACGCTGAAGGTGCTGCCCAGCCGCCAGCTGAGATCGTTGCCCTCCACGCTGCCGCCTCCCAGGCGGTCCTCATCCCTGAAGCCGTCCCAGCGCAGCCCGGCCAGCACGTGCCAGCGCGGGCCCAGCGCCAGTTCATCCTGCAGATAGCCGCCGTAGCGCTTGCTGCGCGTGGAGGTGCTGCGCCAGGGCAGGGCGGCCAGGTTGTAGTCATGCCAGGTGCTGGCGCCATAGACCGGGTTGAACAGATCGATGCCGCGCACCGGGCCGGCGCCGCGTGCCAGGTCGGCGCTGTTGGCGGTCTGTGCAGTGAAGTCGGCGTCGAGCTGGTACACATCGGCGCCGAACAACATCTTGTGCTCGATGCGCCCGGTGTTGATCCGCCAGACCGCATTCGCGCTGGCGGTGAACGCCTCGTTGTCGCGGATCTGGTTGCGCAGCTGGCGCGTCATCCACTCGGCCACGCCATCGCGGTCACGGTCGATCAGCCCCATCGGCTCGTGGTACATCTGGTGCTCGTTGTTGCTGAACCAGCGTGCGGCAACGTCCACGTCAAGGGTGTCGCGTGGTGCGAAGCGGTACTGCACCAGTGCCACCTTGGCGCGCATGTCGAGGAAGTCGCTGGCCTCGTTGTGGTTCCAGCGGCGGTCGGTCAGGAAGGTCCCGGCATCGTTCACCGGCACACCGCGCAGGCGGTTGCCGCCCAGGTTCTGGGTGATGTCGGTGAACTGCAGCACCAGTTCGCCGGTCTGGCCGACATCGAAGGCCAGCGACGCATCGCCGATCACGCTTTCGCTGTCGGCGTTCCAGCGCACGCCCTGTTCGCTGTCGGCATACAGGCCTGCGCGATAGCGAACGCTGCCGGTGGCATTCAACGGCCCGGTGCCTTCGATCGAGCCCGCACGGAAATCCTTGTCGCCCACCTGCAGCTCGATGCGGCGCTCGGCACGAGCCTTCGGCTTGCGCGTCACATAGTTGATGACGCCGCCGGCATCGCCGCCGCCGTACAGCGCACCGGCAGGGCCCTTCAATACCTCCACGCGCTCGATGTTGAACAGCTGCGGTACCGAGAAACCTGCATAGGGATCGCCACGCAGGCCGTCGTACAGCACGTTCTCCTGGCGGAAGCCGCGCAGGGTCACGCCGGCATAGCTGAAGAAGCTGATGCCGCTGATGCTGCGGTACAGGTCGGTCACCTGGCGCGCGGCCTGGTCGTCGATCAGCTCGCGCGGGATCACCTGGATCGACTGCGGGACCAGCTCCAGCGGGGTGTCGGTACGAGTACCAACGGCCGCATCGGTGGCGCGGTAGAGGGTCTGCGCACGGCCGCGGACTTCGACCTTGTCCAGGTCCCTGGGGGCGTCTGCCGGGGTCTCGGCGGCCAGTGCGAAGGAGGTCAGGGAAAGGCCCAGCGCAAGGCACAGGGCGCGCGGCAGAGGAGCGGAAAGGGGCATGGGGGCGAGGTGGGGGTGGCTGCAAATGAGAAAGATTAGCATTTGCAACACTTCGTGACCTATCCCCCCGAATGCGCTATGGACGCAGGGCCGGGTCTGTATACGGGGTGCCTGCCAGGGCCACCAGCACCCCGGTGGCGCCACGCACGATCAGCTGCAGCATGGCCTCGCGCGGGTCTTCACCGTGCCGCTGGCTGGCCAGGCCCTTCTCGTAGGCCGCCACCATTGACGCCATCAGCATGCCCGCGCCCAGCCTCGCCTCGGCATCGTCGACGGGTCGGCCGGCAGCATCGGCCATCAGCTGCGCGAGGTCGTTTGTCAGTTGCGCCTGCAGCCTGCGCGCGTGCGCGACAAGCACGGGACTGTCGGCCACGGTCGCCCAGAACGCCGCTGCACCGGCGTTGATCCGCAGCAGCGGATGGCCGCTGTCCAGCAGTTGCCGTACCAGCGACTGGAAGGCGCCCAGCGGGGCCATGTCGTTGCGGGCCAGCATGCCGTCGCGCAGCAAAGCGCGCGCCTCCTCGTCGCGGTCGAAGACCAGGTCTTCCTTGCTGGCGAAGTAGTTGAAGACCGTCTTGCGCGAGACCCCGGCGGCCTCGGCGATCTCGGACATCGACACCGCCTCGAAGCCGCGCCGGATGATCAGCTCGGTGGCGACGTCTGAAATCGCTTGTCGGGTCTCGGCCTTGCGCTGCTCGCGGCGGCCCGGAGGTGGGGTCATCGGAGGTTCACTTGTGGAAACGTACACCGAGTGTAACATTCTGATCGCCAGAGCGCCGGCCCGGTGCTCACGAGGAAGTCCCAATGCTGTACGACGTCGTCATCGCCGGTGCGGGCCCGGTTGGCCTGTTCCTGTCCTGCGAACTGGCCCTGGCGGGCTGTTCGGTGCGGGTGCTGGAACAGGCCGAGTCCCCTGGATCATCCCTGAAACGCTTGCCGCTGGGCCTGCGCGGCTTGAACGCCCCCACCCTGGAGGCGCTGGATCGGCGCGGCCTGCTGGACGCGGTTGCCGCGTCCCAGGTGCTGAAGCCGGACAAGGGCGCTCCCCCGCCCGGCACGGCGCACTGGCTGGCGCAACCGCGGCCGTTGGGGGGCCACTTCGCCGGCATTCCGTTCGCGCTGGACAACGTGGACAGCGGGCGCTGGAACTGGCGGCTGCCAACGCCGGTCGGCACGCAGATGGCGATCGAGCTGCAGGCGCTGGAAGCGGTATTGACCGAGCGCGCAGTCGGGCTGGGCGTGCACATCGATCGCGGCTGCGCGGTACAGGCGGTGCAGGTGGAGGAGGATCAGGTCGCTGTGCAGACGACCGCACACGGCACCGTCCACGGCCGCTGGCTGGTCGGCTGCGACGGCGCCCGCAGCACGGTGCGCAAGCAATCGGGTTTCAGCTTCGAAGGAACCGATCCGGAGTTCACCGGCCACTCCCTGCTCGTCGAGCTGGAAGATCCTTCGATGCTCACGCCGGGCCGCCAGTACACGCCGCACGGCATGTGCAATTTCAATCCCCCCGGTGTGCTGGCACTGGCTGATTTCGATGGCGGCGCCGGCCATCGCACGCCGCTGGACCTGCCGTCGGCGCAAGCGCTGCTGCGGCGCGTGTCCGGTCGCAATGCAACGATCACCGCGCTGCACCTGGCCACCACCTGGACCGACGCCGCGCGCCAGGCCAGCGCCTACCGCAACGGTCGCGTGCTGCTGGCCGGTGATGCCGCACACATGCATTCACCGTTGGGTGGGCAGGGGCTGAACCTGGGCATCGGCGATGCAATGAACCTGGGCTGGAAGCTGGCGGCGGTGGTGCGTGGTGTCGCCGGCGAGGCCCTGCTGGACAGCTATCAGGCCGAGCGGCATCCGATCGGCGCGAAGGTGCTGGACTGGTCGCGCGCGCAGGTGGCGTTGATGCGACCCGGCGCCGGGTCACGCGCATTGGCGGCGGTGATGGCCGATCTGGCCGACACCCGCGATGGCGCGACCTATCTGGCCGAGCGGGTCTGGGGAGTGGCGCAGCAGCTGGCGCTGGGCGATGGGCACCCGCTGGTCGGTCGCAGCGTGCCGGACTTCGTGCTGGCCGACGGCCGTCGCACCGGCGAGCTGCTGAGGGCCGGGCAGGGGGCGCTGCTCGTGTTCGATGTAGAATCGTTGCCGTGCAACATCATGGGCGATGCACCACCGCACCCTGTCTGCATGGGATCGGTGCCGGATGAGGCGACGGGCCTGGGCGCGGTTATGGTGCGCCCCGATGGCATCGTCGCCTGGGCCTGCGATGCGGGCGCCGACCCGACCGGATTGGCTCACGCGCTGCAGCGCTGGTTCGGGACGGCGGCCGTCCGCTGACCTGCACGATGGCGGCGCAGCCGATCCGGGCTGCGCCGGCTGCGCTTACAGTTCCTTTTTCTTGCCGCTCAGGTCCAGCGGCTTGTCGCTGCCCTTGCCCTCGCTCGACCAGACCTCCATGCCCTTGTTGCAGCGGCTTTCGCGAGCGGCGACGTCGGGCGGCAGGTCCTTGAGGTGCGGTGATTCCTGACAGGCCGGGTGCATCGCGTTGTCGTCATAGGTGGCACAGGCGCTGAGAGCGGACACGACGATCAAGGCAAGCGTGGCGCGGTACAGGGACGACGGGGTCATGGGGGTTCTCGGAGGGAATGCCGGACTGGCCCTGCGATTCAAATGCGTGACAGCGGGCGCGCGCAATCTACCCAAGCGCACTTGTTATGGTCTAACAAGTGCGCGATAGTCGGCGGTGGCTCGGCGCAGAAACCGCTACACCCGTACCGGCACTGGCGAACGTTGTCGCCCCGTCTCGGTCATCACCGCGGCCAGCTGCTTGAGCGAATAGGGTTTGCGCAGCAGGGTGAAGCCATGCCCCGGGTCGCGTGCCAGCAGTTCGCTGTAGCCGCTGGTCAGGATGATCGGCAGATCCGGAAACTGGCTGCGGACGTTACGCGCCAGGTCCAGCCCGTTGGTGCCGGGCATGACCACGTCGCTGAACATCACGTGGAAGCGCGCAGCGTCCTGTTCCAGCGCCGCCAGCGCTTCGTCCGCGTTGCGTGCCAGCACCACGTTGTAGTCAAGTTCGCGCAGTGCACCCACCGCGAACTCGGCCACATCGACGTTGTCTTCCACCACAAGCACGCACAGTCCGTGACCGTGGACCAGGCCCGGCTGCGGCTGCGCACGGACGATGCTGGCGCCCTCCTGTGCCAACGGAAGGTAGAGCGTGAAGCGCGTGCCGACACCCGCCTCGCTTCTCACATCCACCTCGCCTTCCGACTGCTTTACGAAGCCGAACACCTGGCTGAGCCCGAGGCCGGTGCCGGCGCCCACGCCCTTGGTGGTGAAGAACGGTTCGAAAATGCGATCGACGATCGCCGGATCGATGCCTGCACCGCTGTCGGTCACGCTGATGGCGGCGAACGCGCCCTTCATCGGCGCGGCGAAGCGGATCGATGGCACCGCGGTGACCTGTTCAACATCGATCATCACGCTGCCCTGGCCGTCGATCGCATCGCGTGCATTGACCGCGATGTTGATCAGGGCGGTGTCCAGCTGCGTGCGGTCCAGCAGTACCGGCAGCGGTGTGCCGGGCAGGTTCGCCGACATCGTGATGCGCGCACCGAGCACGGTGCTGATGATGTCCGACAGAGCCTGCACGCTCTCGCAGAGATCGAAGACTTCCGGTGACAGGCTCTGGCGGCGCGAGAATGCCAGCAGCTGCGCGGTGAGCCGGGTTGCCCGGTCCGAGGCGCTGCCGATGGCCTGGACGTAACGCAGGCGCGGATCGTCGCCAGGCCAGGTATGCAGCAGCATGTCCACCGAGCCGGTGATGACCTGCAGCAGGTTGTTGAAATCGTGGGCGACGCCGCCGGTGAGCTGGCCGATGGCCTCCAGCTTCTGCGACTGCCGCAGTTGCTCGCGTGCGCGTACCAGCTCCAGGTGCGCCTCGCGTGCCTGTTCGGTGATGGCGGCAACCTGGCGGCTGTGCATGTCGCGCTCGATCACCCGCTCGGTCTGTTCACTCACCACGCAGAAGATGCCGGCCACCGCGCCGCTGCCCATGCGCAGCGGTGAATAGGAGAACGTCCAGAACGTTTCCCGCAGCGTACCGTCGCGGTCCATCATCAGTGGCAGGTTGTTGAAGCTGCGATGGGTGCCGGCAAACGCATCATCAATGGCCTGCGACACGTCCTGCCAGACGTCTGCCCAGACGGTCTGCAGGCAGTTGCCCATCGCGCCGTGCAGCTTGTCACCCAGCATCGGCAGATAGGCGTCGTTGAAGAAGAACGCTTTTTCATCATGGCCCCACGCGATCCACAGCGGCTCGGGAGAGTCGAGGATCATCGCCAGCAGGGTGCGCAGTTCGGGAGGCGCACTCGCGGCGGCGGCGGAACGGGCCCAATCGCTGTCCTGCAGCAGCCGGTAGGCCAGCTGGTCGGGTGCGGAGACGGAGAGGGGAAAAGGATGCATGGCCGTCGACGCGGAAAGGTGCGGCAGCATAGCCGAGTGCATGTCAGCGCGTCCTGCACAGGCACGCGCGGCATCGGCACATCACATGCTCATACACCCAGCAGCGTGGGGAGCTGCCAATCGGCCACCCGTGCATGGCTGACCTGCTGGTGGCAACCGCAGCGTTCGCAGCGGAACAGGGCGCCCCCCGGCAGCTGCAGCAGGCTGTGTTCGCTGGCCGAAGTGGTTTCGGCGCAGTGCCGGCAGGTGATGGTCAGCGCAGTAATGCGCTCGACGCCGCCGGACAGGTTGAACACTGCCTCGAAGGCGCGGATGACGGGGTGGATCGAGTCGGGCATGGACATCTCGGCAGGGGCGCATGGCGTATCGTTGCCCAAAGGCAGTGACGGCGCGGTCAGCTGTGTGCATGCAGCGGGTCAAGCGGACGCGGCTGTTGCGGCGCCTCTCCCTGGTCGCCGCGATGGTCGGCGCGCCGCATCAGGCGACGCAGATCAGCAGCAGGCTGCACAGCACCAGCATCAGCACGAATACGCGCCGGCTCAGCGCCAGGCAGGCCAGGCACGCCGCCAGGGCCCACGCCGCCAGCAGAGTGCAGGCCAGCAGCCAAATGCCGATCACCAGCAGCGAGCCGCTCGCCAGCGCCGACAGGGCGATGGCCTTGAACAACCCCAGCGCCAGCACGCTGCCGAGCACGCCCGCCTGCAGGGCGATGGCATCGTGGCGGGTGGGGCGGGAGTGGGGGAGCATGGCCGTTCCGGTGCGGGAGACAACAGGGCGTTGTCCACACTCTGTCGAAAACGATATCCACGCAATGTGTTCATGGCGAGGGCTCGGACGTGCCCCCTGTTCATCGATAGCGCTTGTTGCCCCCCGAGGTGATGCAGTACTGCCCCCCGCGAGGGCCAGTACAGTTGTAGCGTGCCGAGCAGGGGCAGCTGTACGCACTGGACGAGGATGCGCGGGGCGCCGCCCTGGCGGGCGCAAGGCGCGCTCCGGCAGCGGCTGGCAGCGCGTGCGCGTTGCCGACGGACGGGGCTGATCGATTCCAGCAGCCTGCGCCACTGCACAGCAGACTGGCAGAGATCCAGTGCCCTGAATGACGGTCCGTATCGATGTTTGCCCACCCGCGATCGATCCGGTTGACGATGACGGCCGTACCGCGGCTGACTGTTTCACTGACGGTGCCTTCCGGTTGCAGGCGAACCAACGCGCTGGCCGTGTCCACATAACGGATATCACGCCCGGCCGACTGCGCGGGCGCCACAGCCAGCAGTTGGAGGATGAGCGCCAGCGCGAGCGATACTGTGATCCGGGTGCTGTTCCGGGTCAGAAGGCTCGGGCCTTCCGTGATGGTGGTGCGATCCATGCAATTCCCTTTGCGTGCAGCTGCGCTGCGTCACCTGACGTGTTAAATCGCACAGAACTATCGGTGACTCCGCATGGGCGGGCAACTACCTGACGGTGGAATTCGCAATTTTCCTACGCGTCGGCCGGCTTCCGCCGGATTGCATCCCGTGCGTCCGGTGCTGCACAGCGGCCCGCCAGGCGCTCAGTCGAACTCGCCCTCGGCCGATTCCAGTCGCTTCCGGTACGCCGCGCGATGCTGGTACAGGCGCTGGCATTCGCTCGACCGGTAGATGCGGCTTGCCGGTTCGTTGGCGACCGAATCGCACATCCGCGCGATGTGATTGCTGGCCGCCAGTTCGGTGACGAAGAACACCGCCGTGATGCCGGTGCCCAACAGCACGACGTACAGCAGGCGGCTGAGCCAGCGCGTGCGCTTGCGCTCGAAGTGCTGCTGGAGGGTCAGGTCGAAGCGGATGATGCTGAGCACGATCCAGATGATGGCGACCAGGAAGCACAGCGTGGGCAGCAGCCCGCGCCAGAGGCCGGCCTCGTACACCGTTTCGCTGTAATGGACCGCCGCCCCCGCACCGGCAATGGCAATCGCCAGTGCCCAGTTGCGGCCGAGCGAGAGCAGGTCATCGAGCAGTTTTTCGCGGTTCCTGGTCGGTGCGGCTGCCACGTGGGTTCCTTGTGCCTGCTGTGATCGGGAGCGGATTGCCGCCGATCACGCAGATGGTGGAGCATCGCCGCCGCGATGAGAAGCCTGCCTGTTCAGCGGCTGCCTGCGCGTGCGGCGATCCAGCGCCTGTAGCGACGGGTCCGGCACCTGCCCGCTGCCTGCGCCAGCAGCAGCGCCCACAGCGGTGAGACGCCGGGCGCGGTGGGGCGGCACCGGCTCAGCCGACCCAGCTGGTACTTCACCGCCGCCATGTGTGCGCTGGCCGCCAGCGGCTTGCTGCGCCAATCAATGATGCGCAGCATCGGCCCCGCGTCGTGCCCCTGCTGCCAGTGTTTGGGCAGGTCCGGTTCGATCGCCAGCGCGGTGGCGATGCCCACCATCGCAACACCGCTCTCCAGCACCTGCTCAGCCACCGCGTGGCGGCGGATACCGCCGGTGACCATCAGCGGCATCGTCGCCACTGTGGCGATCTCGCGTGCGAACTCGAGGAAATAGGCTTCGCGTGCGAGGCTGCGTTCATCGCGCGCGGCGCCGGTCATGGCCGGTGCTTCGTAGCTGCCACCGGACAGTTCGACCAGATCCACACCCAGCGGCGCCAGCATCTCCACCACCGCGCGCGCGTCCTCCGGCGAGAAGCCGCCACGCTGGAAGTCGGCGGAATTGAGCTTCACCGCCACCGCGAACGTGGGCGACACCGCAGCGCGCACCCCTTGCACGATCTCAAGCAACAGGCGCGCGCGGTTCTGCAGGCTGCCACCCCAACGGTCCTCGCGGCGGTTGGAGAGCGGTGACAGGAACTGGCTGAGCAGATAGCCGTGTGCGGCGTGGATCTCCACCCCGCTGAAGCCAGCGCGCTCGGCCAGCTCGGCACTGCGGATGAAGCGGGCGATCACCTCTTCGATGTCGGCCCCGGTCATCGCCCGCGGCGGTGCGAACTGGCTGGACAACGCCCCCATCTGCAGCGGCACCGCTGAAGGCGCCAGCGCCGGTTGGCCGAGCGCGGCCGGCATCTGCCGCCCGGGGTGGTTGATCTGCATCCACATCTGCACGCCGCGCGCGCGGGCCGTGTCCGCCCAGGCGATGAAGCGATCAAGATGGCGATCGTCTTCCAGCACCACACCGCCTGGTCCGGTCATGGCACGGCCATCGACCATCACATTGCCGGTGATGATCAGCCCGGCGCCGCCGTCGGCCCAGCGCTGATAAAGCTGCAACAGCGCAGGCGAGGGCGCGTGGTCGGCGTCGGCCATGTTTTCCTCCATCGCGGCCTTGGCGATGCGGTTGTGGATGACGGCGCCCGAAGGCAGGGCCAGCGGCGAGAACAGGGACATCGGACAGCTCCGGGACAGGGGAATAGCGCTACGCTAACCTTCAAGTTTGATTGAAGGTCAACCGATGCCGATGTCGAGGATTCAGGCCCATGAAGATCGGTGAACTGGCGCGGCGGACGGGACTGGCCGCGTCGCGCATCCGCTTCTACGAGGATGCCGGGCTGCTGGTGGTGCAGCGCCAGGCCAACGGCTACCGCGACTACCCGGAGCAGGCGGTACTGCTGCTGGAGCTGATCATCGGCGCGCAGCGCGCCGGCTTCAGCCTGGAAGAGATCCGTGCGCTGCTGCCGCCGGACATGGGCCAGTGGCAGCACGATGCGCTGATCACGATGCTGCGGCGGAAGGTGGCCGATATCGAGGCGCTGCAACTGCGCCTTGCGCAGAGCCGGGCGCACCTGCTGGCCTTGATCGAGGATATCCAGGCGCGGCCGGACGGCATTGATTGCGCGGCCAATTCACGGCGGGTACTGGACCGCGTACAGCGTGGCGAACTGGCACGGCCCACGCTGGCAGCCGGCGATGGTGCGTTGCTGCGACCGGGCCGCCGCCGCCGCAACGGCAGCGACTGACGACCCGGCGCGATGCTCAGTGGCTGCCGGCGACGGCGTGCTTGCGCTTCCTGTCCAGCATCACCGCCACACCCCACAGCAGCAGGCCGCCGAGGGCGGTGGCGGCGCCGACGTAGCCGGTGCTGGCCGGGCTGAAGCCGGCGCTGATCGCCATGCCGCCCAGCCAGGGGCCCAGGGCATTGGCGGTATTGAACGCGGCATGGTTGGAAGCGGCGGCAAGCGTCTGTGCTTCGCCGGCCACGTCCATCAGGCGGGTCTGCAGCACCGCCGCCAGCGCGCCCATGGTGCCGACAGTGATGATCATCGGGCCGATCGTCCACACCGACTGTGCCGCCAGCGGATACAGCAACAGCATCACGATCGACCACAGCAACACCACGGCGGCGGCCTTGAAGTGGAACTTGTCCACCAGCCAGCCACCGGCGATGTTGCCGATGATCGCGCCGATGCCGAACACGCCCACCGCCAGCGGCATCCACGATTCGGCCACGCCGGTGACCTGCACCAGGGTCGGTGCCAGGTAGGTGAACACACAGAACATACCGGCGAAACCGACCGCACCGATCGCCAGCGCCAGCCACACCTGGGTGGTGTTGAAGGCGCGCAGTTCGCGCATCGGCGAGGTACGCACCTCGTCCGGATCGGGCAGCAGGAAGCGCGCGATCATCACCACGGTGGCGATGGCCAGCAGGCTGACCAGGGCGAAGGCGGTGCGCCAGCTCAGCTGCTGGCCCAGCCAGGTGGTCAGCGGATTGCCGACCAGGATCGCGATCGACAGGCCGAGCAGCACGCGCGACATCGCCTGGCCACGCTGGCCGGCGGGGCTGATCGCCGCAGCCACCAGCATCGCCACGCCGAAGTAGGCGCCATGCGGCAGGCCGGCGACGAAGCGCGCCAGCAGCATGGTGGCGTAGTTCGGCGCCAGCGCGCTGGCCAGGTTGCCGACGGCATAGAAGCCCATCAGCGCCAACAACAGCTTGCGGCGCGGGAAACTGGCGCCGACGAACGCCAGGATCGGCGCACCGACCACCACGCCGATGGCGTAGGCGCTGATCAGGTGACCGACCTGGGTTTCAGAGATCGACAGGCCCCGGTTGATCTCCAGCATCAGGCCCATGCTGGCGAACTCGCTGGTGCCGATGGCGAAGCCGCCCAATGACAGGGCGAGAATGATCAGGGTGCGCTGACGGGGCGTCAGCCGCGCAGCCAGGGAAGAGTTGGGGCTCATGCGGGGGCGCGATGGGGACGGGGAGCCGCCCATTGTACTGCTGCACCGCAGCAGTGATCAGTGCCCATGGCCAAGAATCAGCGTTTGACCGGTGGTGCCCGGGTTGCATCGGTGCCATCTGTGCCTCCCCTTCGGCCAGCACCCCTCGCGTACGCTGAGCAGCGCCATCGACGTGTGTGCCGCGTCCACCGGCTACAGTCGGCGCGGATGGCGATGTCGGCGAGCTTTACGTTGAGGTCCAGTGGGTGCTGGCGGATGCGCGCCGATGCTGCCCAGACCATCGTCGGCTCCTGCGGATGAAAGATAAATTATCGCCCAATCGCGGTAGTGCCGAGGTTGACCCGCCGCAGGCGGCTGGGTAACGTGCGCGTGCCTGCAGCACGCAGGCGCCTGCCGAGTGTGGTTTTTCATGTTGGAGATTGCCGTCATCGGATAACCCTTCCCGTGTGTCTGCCGGGAGTGGTTATCGAATGCGTGTTCCCCTGGCCGGGTGCCGTTGGCAGCCCGTGTCGTCCGCATTTCCGATTACGCAGGATCTCTCTTCCCATGAATATCTCCCGAGCGGAGCAGAGGACGTTGCACGTTCTCGCCCAGGGCGGCTGCATTGCCTTCAGCCGCGACGGCTCCGGCCGTGTCCGCAGCGTTGAATGCTTCAATCGTGAAGGCCTGTTGCTGAGCGATTGCACGCTGGCCGTCTTCAAGAAGCTGAAGAACAAGCGCCTGATCAGTTCGCATGACGGTCGTCCCTACCGCATCAACCGCGCCGGACTGGTTGCGGTGCGCCCGCAGCTGGACAATCGCTGATGCACGCCATGGCAATCCTTTTCCCTCACCGCGTACCCGCTGTCCGGGTGCGCCGCATCGATCGAGGTGCCCCTTGAACTACACCCTCCGCAATGAAGCCGCGGCCGACATCGCCGCCATCCATGCGCTGACAGCCGCAGCCTTCGCTACCGCCGAGCACAGCAGCCACACCGAACACTTCATCGTCGATGCACTGCGCGCGCGCGGCGAGCTGGCGGTTTCGCTGGTGGCAGAGGTCGATGGCGAGCGGGTTGGCCATGTCGCGATTTCGCCGGTGGCGGTCAGCGATGGCAGCAGCGGCTGGTTCGGCCTCGGTCCGATCTCGGTATTGCCTGGATGGCAAGGGCAGGGCATCGGTGCGGCGTTGATGCATGCCGCGCTTGAAGCCCTGCGCCAGCAGGGAGCACGGGGCTGCGTGTTGCTGGGCGAACCGGGCTATTACGGGCGCTTCGGTTTCCGCGCCGAACCAGGCCTGATACTGCCGGGCGTGCCTGCGGAGTATTTCCAGGCCCTCTGCCTGCGCCCACCGATGGCGCAGGGCGAGGTGCAGTACTCACCGGCATTCGAGGCCACCTCCTGAGCCGGGCCTGGCGCGCTCCTGCTCAGGGCGCGCGCCAGGCGGTCGGTTCGGGTTGCGGCCTGGGAATGCGGTAGCCGCCGATATGCTCGAGCAGTTCGTTGGTGCGGCGCTGCTCGACCAGCACCTCGCGCAACAGGTTGCGCACGGCGAAGATGGCGAACGGCACCAGGATCCAGACCAGGCTGATGCCCAGCGCGAACAGGGTCAACAGGGCTTTTGCACCATCCATGCGCGGCATTCCTCGATTCGAAGCGGCCACGCTAGCACGCGGCGGCTGCCGGACGATGTCAGCCGCTGTGTCGCAGATGGATCAGCGGATACGGGCGCCCCTGCGAATCCACAGGTGAGCGTCCGGTTTCGACAAAGCCCATGCGCCGGTAGAAACCCACGGCCTGCGCGTTCTGCGCGTTGACGTCGGTGCTCAGCTGCGGCTGCAGGGCCAGTGCATGCTGCAGCAGCTGCCGGCCGATGCCGGTGCCACGCACGTCCGGGTCGATGAACAGTGCTTCCAAGTGGCTGCCGTCGATCAGCATGAAGCCCAGCGGGCGGTCCTGTGCATCAGCGGCGACGGTCATCGGCGCCTGCGGCAGGAAACCGGCCACTTCTGCATCGATGGCCTGGCGGTCTTCGGCGCTGAGGAAGTCGTGGGTGGCGTCGACGGCGCGACGCCACAGGTCGACGAGGGCGGCGCCGTCGTCGGCGCGCGAGGGGCGCAGGGTGGTCATGGGTCACCAAGGTGCTTTGGAAGAATGTGCAGTATGCAGATTCCGGGCGATGGCTGCAGGCGTGGATTCATTCCCCGTTGCGATGGCGGATGAAGGGGCTCAACGCGGTTGCGTCCGCACGAAGCACGACGCCCTCCTCGAAGTCCTCGCTGTTGTTGAACGGCACGCTCGGCCATTGTTGCCAGTGCGCCAGCCGTTCACGGTAGTTGCCGGTGGCGGCCTCCAGCGCGGCATCGTGTGCCTGCACACGTTCGGGCGGAAGCCCGGAACGCACACCATGCACCACGTGCGGCTCCATCACCTCGAAGCCGACGTAGCGCAGGCTGTACATCAACGGCCACAGCAGCAGACGGGTGTCGCCCTCGCGGCCGTCCACCGCGCATGCCCGCGCCGATGAGCCGGTGGTGACGCTCAGCAACGCTCGCTTGCCGCGCATCATGCCGTGCTCGTGGCGCTGCCGGCTGTTGTAGATCGGTCCGTAGACCAGCACGCGATCCAGCCAGCCCTTCAGCATGGCCGGCGCCGCGAACCACCACAGCGGAAACTGCAGGATCAGCAGGTCGGTGGCCTGCAGCAGGCGCAGGTGGCGCTGCACCTCAGCCGGCAGCTGTCCCTGTTCGGCGCTGTGCCGCTGCTCGCGCTGCGCATCGAAGTGGCCGGGCTGCAGGCGCTGCGGATGGTGACGGGCCGCTTCCAGCGGGTCGAAGGCATCCGCGTACAGGTCGATCATGTCCACCTGCAGGCCTTCATGTTGCAGCTGCTCGGTTGCCTGGGCAGCCAGATGGGCATTGAACGAGCGCGGTTCGGGATGGGCCAGCAGGATCAGGGCATGCATGCGGAAAGGGCGTGATGGAGTGTGCGACCATCCTCGCGAGGCCGGCGCACCCCGGCAATTACGCACCTTGAGGTAACCATGCCCTTTCCCGGCGATGTCTATGCGGCGGACTGCTCGGCGCGCGATGCGTTGGCGCTGATCTCCGGCAAGTGGGTGATGCTGCTGTTGCCTGCCTTGGCACAGGGCCCGATGCGCAATGGCGCGCTGCTGCGGAAGATCGAAGGCCTCTCGCAGAAAGTACTGACCCAGACCCTGCGGCAACTGGAGCGCAACGGCCTGGTCGAGCGCTGCGACCGGGGCAGCAAGCCGCTGCACGTGGAGTACCGGCTGACCGAGGTCGCGCGCAGCCTGGTCGACACGCTGGCTGCGCTGGACCGTTGGGCCGAGCACAACTTCCCCGCACTGGATGCGGCCCGCGATCGCTTCGACGCGCGTTAGCGACGCCTGCACGAGCCGGGGCGTACACTAGCGCCCCGGCGGCCATCCTGGCCCAGCAACGACGCGAGAACCGCCATGACCGACACCCTGGGTGTACCGGTGCACGACGCCGATGAGCACTGGATGCGCCATGCACTGGCGCTGGCCGAACGCGCGCAGCGCGAGTTCGACGAGATTCCGGTCGGGGCGGTGCTGGTCGGCGCCGATGGCCAGCTGCTGGGCGAGGGCTGGAATCTCAACATCGCCTCGCACGATCCCAGCGCGCACGCCGAGATCGTGGCCATGCGGGCAGGGGGCAGGCTGCTGGCCAATCACCGGCTGCTTGGCAGCACCCTGTACGTGACCCTGGAGCCGTGTGCGATGTGCGCGATGGCGATCGTGCATGCGCGCGTCTCGCGCCTGGTCTACGGGGCCAGCGACCCCAAGACCGGGGCGTGTGGCAGCGTGTTCGATCTGCTCGGCGACGCCCGCCACAATCACCGCGTCGAGATCCACGGCGGTGTGCTGGCCAAGGAAGCCAGCACGCGCCTGACCAATTATTTCCGTGCCAAGCGGGGCAAGCCGCCGCTGCTGCTGGAAGGCCACGCCGACGAGGGCTGAACGGCGAACGGGTATGATGGGCGCCTCTTTCCCTATCCGGTAGGCCGCGCGCCTGCCCAGCAACGAGGCGACACAATGGCGGACAACGGCGCGGCCAACGAACGACTGATCTGGATCGACCTGGAAATGACCGGGCTGGATACCGATAACGATTCGATCATCGAGATTGCCACCGTGGTCACCGATGCCCAGCTCAATGTGCTGGCCGAAGGGCCGGAGTTCGCCATTCATCACCCGGTGGAAACTCTGGAGGCGATGGATGAGTGGAACCGCAACCAGCACCGCCGTTCGGGCCTGTGGCAGCGTGTGGTGGACAGCACCACCACGCTTGGCCAGGCCGAGGCGCAGACGGTGAACTTCCTGGCGCAGTGGATTCCGGCCGGCCTGTCGCCGATGTGCGGCAACTCCATCTGCCAGGACCGCCGCTTCCTGCACCGCCAGATGCCGCGCCTGGAGAAGTACTTCCATTACCGCAACCTGGACGTGTCCACGGTGAAGGAACTGGCCAAGCGCTGGGCGCCGACCGTGGCCGCCGGGGTCGGCAAGAACAGCAACCATACCGCGCTGAGCGATGTGCACGACTCGATCGCCGAGCTGCGCCACTACCGCCAGTTCATGGGCGCGCTGTCGGGCCTGCCGACTGCTTGAACGACGCCACCGGGCATGGCCCGGCGCTACCGGGTGACACGCGAACTGGTAGTGCCGGCCGCTGGCCGGCAATTCAGCGGCCTTCGTGACGTGTATCAGGTTGCCGGCCAGCGGCCGGCACTACCCTCCGTTCAACTCCCTGGCGCTAAGATCGGCGCCATGAACGAGCCCATCCTGCTCCCCCGCGACATCGCCCACGATGCCCGCGACTGGTCCGACCTGCAGCGGGCGGTAACCCTGCTGGAAGCGCCGACCCTGACCGCGCGCATGGCCAACCTGGTCGGCACGCCGCTGGAATTCGCGGTGAAGGCGCTGCCCAAGGCGGTCTCCGGCCGTATCCATGGCGCGGTGCAGGCGGCGCTGTCCAAGTCGGCGCAGGCGGCGCTGTGGAGCATGGACAACAGCCCCGGCAAGGGCGCCTCCACGCGCTGGCACAAGCTGGCAGCGGCGACCTCGGGTGCGGTTGGCGGGGCCTTTGGCTTCGCTGCACTGTTCATCGAGCTGCCGGTGTCGACCACCATCATGATGCGCGCGGTGGCCGACGTGGCCCGCAGCGAGGGCTTTGACCTGTCCGAGTTCAGTACCCGCCAGGCCTGCCTGGAGGTGTTCGCGCTGGGCGGCAACTCGCCACGCGATGACGCCAGTGAGACCGGTTACTACCTGGCCCGCGGCTTCACCACCGACGTGATGCGGCACCTGTCGGCCGAACTGGCCGGGCGCGTGGTGACGGGGCGCGACCTGACCCTGGGCGTGGCACCGAAGGAAGCCGGCAAGCTGCTGGCGAAGATAGTGGAGAAGGTGGCCGCCCGTTTCGGCGTGGTGGTCACCGAAAAGTTCGCCGCACAGGCGGTGCCGATCGTGGGTGCGGCAGCCGGTGCAACGCTCAACACCATGTTCACCGATTACTACCAGGACATGGCGCGCGGCCATTTCATCGTGCGCCGGCTGGAACGCAAGTACGGCGAAGACGTGGTGCGCGCCTGCTACGACCGGGTGGCGCACGGTGGCGTGTTGATCGAGCCGACGCTGTAACCGGCTCGGGGGGCAGAGCCCTTTGCGTCGCAAAGGGATCCGACCCCAGGCCAGGCCATCCTTGCCTGCCGGGCACAACTGTTTTGCCACGATGCGCCTGTTGTGCTGCGGGCTCCATCCCCATCCTTGCCGGTACTCCCCCCGCAAGAGATTGCCGCCATGCTGTTCACCCCCCACCGCCTGGGCGCCCTGACCCTGCCCAACCGCATCGTGATGCCGCCGATGACACGCTCGCGTGCAACGGGCGGCAATGTCGCTACCGCCGAAATGGCCGCCTACTACGCGCAGCGTGCCAGCGCCGGCCTGATCGTCAGCGAAGGTACCCAGATCAGCCCGCAGGGCCAGGGTTATGCCTGGACGCCCGGCATCCACAGCGATGAGCAGGTGCAGGGCTGGCGCCAGGTGACTGATGCCGTGCATGCGGCCGGTGGTCGCATCTACGCGCAGCTGTGGCACGTCGGCCGGGTTTCGCACGTGGCCCTGCAGCCCGGGGGCGTGGCGCCGGTGTCTTCCTCAGCGTTGCTGGCCGAAGGCGTGAAGGTGTTCGTCGACCCGACCGGCGCAGGCCCCGAGGCCGGCGTGGGCGAAATGATCCAGCATTCGATGCCGCGCGCGCTGGCCGAGGATGAGATTCCGGGCATCATCGCCGACTACGCGCAGGCCACCCGCAATGCCCTCGCTGCCGGCTTTGATGGCGTCGAACTGCACGGCGCCAATGGCTACCTGATCAACCAGTTCATCGACTCGCAGGCCAACCAGCGCACCGACGGCTACGGCGGGGCATTGCAGAACCGGCTGCGCTTCCTGCGCGAGGTGGTGCAGGCGGTGGTGGCGGTGGCCGGTGGTGAGCGCGTCGGCGTGCGCCTGGCGCCGCTGACCACCCTGCAGGGCGCGGTGGACGATACGCCGCAGGCGACTTACCTGGCGGCCGCGCACCTGCTGGGCGAACTTGGCGTGGGCTACCTGCATATCGCCGAGGCCGACTGGGATGATGCGCCGCTGATGCCAGTCGCGTTCAAGCAGGCGCTGCGCATGGTCTACCCGGGCACGCTGATCTATGCCGGCAAGTACACCACCGAGCGCGCCGAGCAGGCGCTGTCCGAGGGCTGGGCCGACCTGATCGGCTTCGGCCGGCCGTTCATCGCCAATCCGGATCTGCCCGAGCGCCTGCGCGCGGGTGCCGAATTGAACCCACCGGACCGGGCGACGTTCTTCGGCGGTGGTGCGGTCGGCTTTACCGATTACCCGGCGCTGGAAGCGGCCGTCGAGGCCTGACGCCGATGGCCGGTCTGCGCGGTTCCTGATAGTGCCGGCGGCTGGCCGGCATTCCCGGTGCTGCCTGTGGTGATGCCGGCCAGCGGCCGGCACTACCGTTGTGCGTCAGGGCTTGTCGCGCACCAGTGCATCGGCCTCGACCACGCCGCCATCCTTGCCATGCAGGTACAGGTGCATGTCCTGCTGCGGGTACGGAATGTTGATGCCGGCCTTGTCGAAGCCCAGCTTGAGCTGTTCCAGCAGCGTGACCTTGGTGCCGAACCAGTCGGCCGACTTCACGTAGCAGCGGATGCCGAGGTTGATGGCGTGCGCGCCCAGCTCGTACACCACCACGTCCGGTACCGGCGTCTGCAGCACGCGCGGATCGGCCTTCATCAGTGCCAGCGCGGTGTCGCGCGCCAGCTGGATGTTGTCCTCGTAACCGATGCCGACCACCAGTTCGACGCGGCGCGTCGGCTCGGCGGTGAGGTTGATGATCGGCGCGGCGGTGATCAGCGTGTTGGGAATGGTGGTGTGCTGGTTGTCCGCGCCGGTGATGACGGTCTGGAAGATGCGCACTTCGCGCACGGTGCCGGTCTGCCCGGCCACGGTCACCACATCGCCGACCCGGAACGGGCGTAGCGTCACCAGCATCACGCCCGATGCGATGTTGGACAGCGAGTCCTTCAGTGCCAGACCCACGGCCAGGCCAGCGGTGCCGAGTACGGCCAGCAGCGGGGTGATCTGCACGCCCAGCGTGCCGATCGCCAGCACCACCACGATCACCAGCGATGCGGCGTACACCACGTTGCGCAGGAAGCTGCCCAGCATCGGGTCAACGCCCATGCGCGCGGTGGCGCGCGGCATCGCATTGGACAGGCGTCGCGCCACCCACATGCCGACCAGCAGCACGACAATGGCGGCCAGTAACGGCACACCGTAGGTTTCCAGCAGGCGCTCCCAGTCGAGCGAATGGAACCAGGGCGTTGCGGCGGGGGCGGGCGCTGCGGCGGCGATCATGCGGAAGTCCTTTGCTGCGGGGGAAGTCTGCGCGGGGCAGGGCGTGCGTGGACGCCAGAAACACGAAGCCCCGCAGAGGCGGGGCTTGCGTGCAGCAGCAGTATGGGCCGACGCCGATGAACACGACGTCAGCCTGCGGCCTTCAGGGCATCAGCCGTTGGCCTTCAGCTTGGCCAGGCGCAGCCAGGTATCAACGACGGTGTCCGGGTTCAGCGACACCGACTCGATGCCTTCTTGCATCAGCCATTCGGCCAGATCCGGATGGTCGGACGGGCCCTGGCCGCAGATGCCGACGTACTTGCCCTTGGCACGTGCCGACTTGATCGCCATCGACAGCAGCTTCTTCACTGCCGGGTTACGTTCGTCGAACAGGTGCGCGACGATCGACGAATCGCGGTCCAGGCCCAGGCTGAGCTGGGTCAGGTCGTTGGAGCCGATCGAGAAGCCGTCAAAGATCTCCAGGAACTCATCGGCGAGCAGTGCGTTGGACGGCACTTCGCACATCATGATGATCTTCAGGCCGTTCTCGCCCTGCTTCAGGCCGTTCTGTTCCAGCACCTCGATGACCTTGCGGCCTTCTTCCAGGGTGCGCACGAACGGAATCATGACCCACAGGTTGTCCAGGCCCATTTCGTTGCGCACGCGCAGCACGGCCTTGCACTCCAGCGCGAAGGCGGCCGAGAAGCTCGGGTCGACGTAACGGCTGGCGCCGCGGAAGCCGATCATCGGGTTCTCTTCGTGCGGCTCGTAGTTGCTGCCGCCGATCAGGTTGGCGTACTCGTTGGACTTGAAGTCCGACAGGCGCACGATCACGGCGTTCGGTGCGACCGAAGCGGTGAGGGTGGCGATGCCTTCGGCCAGGCGGTCCACGTAGAAGCTGACCGGATCACCGTAACCGGCGATCTTCTCGTCGATCTTCTTCTTGGTCGCCGCGTCCTGGCGGTCGTACTCCAGCAGCGCGTTCGGGTGGATGCCGATGTGGCTGGCGATGATCATTTCCAGGCGGGCCAGGCCGATGCCGGCGTTCGGCAGCTGGCCGAAGTCGAAGGCACGTTCCGGGTTGGCCACGTTCATCATGATCTTCAGCGGTGCCGGTGGCATGTTGCCCAGATCGGTGGTGGTGCGTTCGAAGCCGAGCTTGCCTTCGTAGATGAAGCCGGTATCACCTTCAGCGCAGCTGACGGTGACCAGCTGGCCATCTTCGATGACCTTGGTCGCGTTGCCCGAACCGACCACGGCCGGCACGCCCAGTTCGCGCGCGATGATCGCGGCGTGGCAGGTGCGGCCACCGCGGTTGGTGACGATGGCCGAGGCGCGCTTCATCACCGGCTCCCAGTCGGGGTCGGTCATGTCGGCGATCAGCACGTCGCCCGGCTGCACGCGGTTCATGTCGTCCAGCGTCTTGACCACGCGGGCCACGCCCGAACCGATCTTGGCGCCGACGGCGCGGCCCTCGGCCAGCACGTTGCCGCCCTTCTCGGTCAGCGCGAAGCGCTCGATCTGGGTCGCGTGGCTGCGCGACTTCACCGTTTCCGGGCGCGCCTGCACGATGAACAGCTTGCCGCTGACACCGTCCTTGGCCCACTCGATGTCCATCGGGCGGCCGTAGTGCTTTTCGATGACCAGGGCCTGCTTGGACAGTTCCTGCACGTCCTCGTCGCTGATCGAGAAGGTGTTGCGCAGTTCGGCCGGGGTGTCCTCGATCCTGACGCGCTCGCCGGGGACATCCGAATACACCATGCGGATCGCCTTGCTGCCGAGCGAGCGGCGCAGGATCGCCGGCTTGCCGGCCTGCAGGGTGGGCTTGTAGACGTAGTACTCGTCCGGGTTGACCGCACCCTGCACGACCATCTCGCCCAGGCCGAACGAAGAGGTGACGAACACCACATCGCGGAAGCCGGACTCGGTGTCCAGGGTGAACAGCACGCCGGAGGAACCGACGCCCGAACGCACCATCAGCTGCACGCCGGCCGACAGGAACACGTCTTCATGCTTGAAGCCGTGGTGCACGCGGTAGGCGATGGCACGGTCGTTGTACAGCGAGGCGAACACTTCCTTGACCTTGTGCACGACATCGTCGGCACCGGTGACGTTGAGGAAGGTTTCCTGCTGGCCGGCGAAGGACGCATCCGGCAGATCCTCGGCGGTGGCCGACGAGCGCACGGCCACGGCCACGTCGCCGCCGCCGTTGTCGGCGCTCAGCTGGGCGTAGGCCGTGCGGATGTCCTGGTCCAGCTGCGGCTGCAGCGGGGCATCGATCACCCAGGTGCGGATTTCCTTGCCCGCGGCGGTCAGCGCGTTGACGTCCTCGACGTCCAGCGTGGCCAGCTTGTCGAAGATGCGCTTGGACAGGTCGTTGTGCGCGATGAAGTCCTTGAAGGCTTCAGCGGTGGTGGCATAACCGCCCGGCACCGACACGCCCAGACCGGCAAGGTTGCCGATCATCTCGCCCAGCGACGAATTCTTGCCGCCTACGCGGGCCAGGTCGGCCAGACGCAGTTCGTGCAACCACAGGATGTTCTCGTTCAAGCGCGATGCTCCGTTTGGCCATCGCCCGAGGCGGGCTGGAATGGCCGCGTCCGTAGGAAGAAGCCGATATGATGCCGGGCAGACCACCGTCGGCACAAGCTTGTGCTGACGGCCTTTTTAGGCTTCGTAGGGGGTAAAAGCGCGCATGTCGACCATCCGTCCGGTGTTCTACGTTTCCGATGGAACCGGTATCACCGCTGAAACCATTGGGCATAGCCTGCTGACCCAGTTCTCCGGGTTCAGCTTCATTACCGACCGCATGTCGTTTGTCGACGACCCCGAAAAGGCGCGTGAAGCCTGTGCCCGGATCCAGGCGGCAGGGGAGCGGTACCAGGTCCGGCCGATCGTGGTGAACTCCTGCGTGGACCAGAGCCTGAGCCTGATCCTGGCCGACAGCGGGGCGCTGATGCTGGATGTGTTCGCACCGTTCATCGAGCCGCTGGAACGCGAGCTGGCCAGCCCGCGCCTGGCGCGGGTCGGCCAGGCCCACGGCATGGTCGATTTCGACACCTACCACCGCCGCATCAACGCGATGAACTTCGCCCTGACCCATGACGATGGCATCGCGGTGAACTACGACGATGCCGACGTGATCCTGGTGGCGGTGTCGCGCGCCGGCAAGACGCCCACCTGCATCTACCTGGCCCTGCATTACGGCGTGCGCGCGGCCAACTACCCGCTGACCGACGAAGACCTGGAAAGCGACCGCCTGCCGCCGCGCCTGCGCAACTACCGGCGCAAGCTGTTCGGGCTGACCATCGACCCGGACCGCCTGCAGCAGATCCGCCAGGAACGGCGCCCGAATTCGCGCTACGCCAACCTGGATACCTGCAAGCGCGAGGTGGCCGCGGCCGAAGTGATGTTCCAGATGGAGCGCATTCCGACCCTGAGCACCACCCACACCTCGATCGAGGAGATTTCCAGCAAGGTGCTGGCTACGCTGGGGCTGCAGCGCGAGCTGTATTGATCCTGGTCTGGTAGAGCCGGCCGCTGGCCGGCTTGCTGATGAACCCTCGGCCGCGACGGAGGGCTGCCGGCCAGCGGCCGGCACTACCCAGGGGTTGGCTTGCACGTGTGCGCCCCCACGTTGAAGCACCAACGTGTAGGATCGACCCATGGCCCACGCCTCGCCCCGCACCGAACGTATCCCCCGCCTGAGCCGGCTGAGCTGGCTCATGGGCCTATACGCGGAAAACTACCGCCACCTGGTGCGCCTGTTCGCGCCGGCCGAGCTGGTTGCGGGCAGCTACATCTCTTCGGTGGGTGATGGCCTGGACGTGCGCCTGGACGTGATCGAATGCCACCGCTACACGGTGGAACTGCGCCTGACCTACGACCTGGCCGACCCGGTCACCGGCGAGCCCGATCCGTCGGCCTATGTGCGCCTGTACCGCGACGCGCGCCAGGCCGAGACCACCCACTGCTACGTCGGCCGCCGCTGGCAGGACACGATGGGCCTGTATCCGCCGCCGGCAGAGCTGATCAGCCACCGCATGCGGATGAACACCTTCCTCGGCAAGTGGCTGGAATACCTGGCCGAGCGCGGCCACGGCGTCGCCACCCTGCGTCGCGATTCCGACGGCATCCGCACGCCGACCGAGCGCCGCCTGTCGCTGGTGCGCTGATCGGCCATAATCCGGGGCTGACCTGCCGCTGGATGCTGCCCCATGCCGTACACCCCGATCGTCGCCACCCTGGGCTACGTGCTTTCGCCTGATCGTCGCCAGGTGCTGATGATCCACCGCAATACCCGCCCGGGAGACCACCACCTGGGCAAGTACAACGGGCTGGGCGGCAAGATCGAAGCGGACGAGGACGTGGCCGCGAGCATGCGCCGCGAGATCCAGGAGGAGGCCGGCATCGACTGCACCGGCATGCGCCTGCGCGGCACCATCAGCTGGCCCGGCTTCGGCAAGCACGGCGAGGATTGGCTCGGCTTCGTGTTCGTCATCGATGGCTTCGAAGGTACTCCGCACGGTGGCAACCATGAAGGCACGCTGGAATGGGTGGAGCTGGACAAGCTGGACACGCTGCCGATGTGGGAGGGCGACCGCAATTTCCTGCCGCTGGTGTTCGATGCCGACCCGCGCCCGTTCCATGGCGTGATGCCGTACAAGGACGGCCGCATGGTGAGCTGGTCCTTCAGCCGGCTGTAACCCGGCGAATCGGGTGGGTGCCGACCTTTCGGGTGGGTGCCAACCCTTCTGGTGGATGCCAACCTTGGTTGGCACGCTCTTCCGGCCAATTAATACCCGGACAATATTGACAGTCACAAATTACCCGGGCAATATTTGCGCATCGCCTCCGGTGCCCTTGCCATGCCTGCGTCCCGACTTCCTCCGTTCAGCTGTTTCGACGGCCATCGCCTGGTGGCGTCCGGTACCCCGGAAGTCGCCGCGTTGGCGCTGAAACAGCTGCGCGCCGACAACGCCGCCGGTCCGCTGCTGGTGTTCGACAACGCCACCGGCCGCACCCGCGATTTCGATACGCGCGGCACGGATGCGCAGCTGCTGGCGCGGGTGGCCGAGGCGTTCCCGCCGGCCGTGGAAGCGGATCCGGAAACCCCGTTCGACGATACACCTGCAATCCCACGCGGCCGCGGTCGACCCAAGCTGGGCGTGGTTGCCCGCGAAGTGACACTGCTGCCGCGCCATTGGGCGTGGCTGGCCGAACAGCCGGGCGGGGCCTCGGTGGTGCTGCGCAGGCTGGTGGAATCGGCCAGCCGTGCCGGCGCGGACAGGGATCGGCAGCGCCGGGACAGCGAGCGTGCCTATCACTTCCTGCAGACCATCGGCGGCGACCTGCCGGGCTTCGAGGACGCCATCCGCCTCCTGTTCGCGCATGACCGCGCGGGTTTTGAAACGGCATTGCATGCGTGGCCCGACGACGTGCGCACGCATGCCCTGCGCCTGGCGTTCGATGACCCTGCCGGCACTGCCGACGGCTGACACCCCGCGCTCGCTGAGCGAGCGCTTCACCTGATCGCGGGCCACGGCCCGTTCCTTTCGTGCGCGCTCTTTGCTGGCTGAAACGCCCGGCAGGGCAGCGCTTTCCCCAAAGACGCCGATGACCATTCCTGCACCTTCGATTCCGCCGGTCGCCCCACCGCTGTGGCGCACCTATCTGACCCTGCTGCTTCCGATGCTGCTGACCAATGCGCTGCAGCTGGCCGCAGGCACACTGGACAACATCTATCTGGGGCACCTGCTTGGCACCCAGGCCGTGGCCGCCGCCGCCGCATTCTTCCCGGCCTTCTTCCTGCTGCTGGCGTTGGTGATGGGCCTTGCGACCGGTGCGATGGTGCTGATCGGCCAGGCCTGGGGCGCCGGCCGGCCACACCAGGCGCGAGCGGTGGCAGGCAGCGCGGTGGCACTGGTGCTGTCGTTGTCGGTGCTGGTGATGGCGGTGGGCGGCCTCTTCGCGCCGCAGCTGCTGGCAGCACTGGGTACGCCGGCACCGATCCTGGACGAGGCCATCGCCTATGCGCGCGTGCTGTTGCTGGGGGCGCCGGCCTTCTTCCTGCTGTGGCTGGCGACCGCCGTAAGCCGCGCGGTGGGCGATGCGAAGACGCCGTTGCATGCGCTGCTGCTGGCCACAACAGTGGGCCTGTTCTGCACGCCGCTGATGATCCTGGGTTGGGCCGGCCTGCCGCGGCTGGGGGCGGCCAGTGCAGCGGTCTCGGCGGTGTTCGCTTCGCTGCTGGCCCTGGTCTGGTTGCTGTGGCGCTGGCATCGTCTGGCGCACCCGCTGGCACCGGGCCATGATCTGCTGCGCGCCATCCGCTTCGATGGGGGGCTGATCCGCTCGATGCTGCGCATCGGCGTACCGTCTTCGCTGCAGATGTTCAGCCTGGCCATTGCCGAGATCGTGTTGCTGGGCTGGATCAACCGCTACGGCTACACGGCCACGGCGGCCTACGGTGCGGTCAACCAGTTGATGAGCTGGGTGCAGTTGCCAGCCATGTCGCTGGGCATCACCGCCACCATCCTTGCGGCCCACGCGATGGGCGCGGGGCGTGCGGCGCGGTTGCCGGCCATCGCCCGCACCGGCGTGCTGCTGGGGCTGGCGTTGCTGGCCGCGGTGGTGATGCTGGTGATGGCATTGGCGCCCTGGCTGAGCGGCCTGATCCTGGCGGCGCCGGAGGTGCGCGAACTGGCCGCGCTGCAGCTGCGCACGGTGGTCTGGGGCGTGCTGGCAATGGGGGTTGCCGGGGTGCTGGTTGGGGTGATGCGCGGCAGCGGCACCGTGCTGCTGCCGGCGCTGCTGGGCATGTCGGCGGTGCTGCTGCTGGAGCTGCCGTTGGCGATGTGGTTGCAGGCGCGGCATGGGCTGGCCGGGCTGTGGTGGGCGTGGCCGCTGGGGTTGCTGGCGATGCTGGTGATGCAGGTGGCTTGCTTCTTCCGCTGGCGC